>DATGZW010000451.1:0-6906 GCA_035297005.1 Patescibacteria group bacterium | reverse complement strand
GGCCAGCTTGGGGATCGGGTCGTTGTCGCGGCTGGTCCGGCTTTGGCGGAAGCTGTGGATGCCAGCATGCACGTCGCGCATGAATTCGTGGAAATGCACCCGGCTTTTCGCCACCACCGGAGCGGTGAGAAAGAACAGGTCCATCAGCATCGATTTGCCGCGCCCGACATCGCCGAAAATATACAGTCCCTGCTTCGGCGCCGCCGTGTCGCAATCGCCGGTCCGCCACTGCAAATGCTGCGGCGAGCGTTGCCCCAGCCCGAAACGCGCCAGCCAACCGGTTTCGCCGGTCGATGGGCGATAGGCGGCCAGGGCGTGATGCAGGCTTTCGAATTTTTCGACCGCCAGCGACTGCGCCACGTCGGGGCGCAGGGTGCCGTTGGTCAGATGATCGCGGTAAGCGGCAAGAGGTCCAGTCATGGGGCCGGAAGTGTAGAGGGTTTGCACAGGCGCGCCAAGGCTGGACAACCCGGACCGATGTCCAGGCTGCCCTGCCCCCCGGCGCGGGCGAGCGTCAGCCGTCGGCGTTGATGCGGGCCGTCAGGGCGGCCAGCGTTTCGACGGCCTTGTCGTTGGGCACCTGGCAGGTGCCGGCATTTTCATGCCCGCCGCCGCCATATTCCAGCATCAGCGGACCGATATTGGTCTTCGAGCTGCGGTTGAGGATCGATTTACCGGTGGCGAACACGGTGTTCTGCTGCTTCAGGCCCCACAGGATGTGAATCGAGATATTGCACTCGGGATAGAGCGCATAAATCATGAAGCGGTTACCGACGAAGATGGTCTCTTCCTCGCGCAGATCGAGGATCACCAGATTGTCGTGCACGGTCGAACAACGGCGGAGCTGGTCCTTGAACTTTTCCTCATGGTCGAAATACAGCTCGACCCGCTCGCGCACATCGTCGAGTTGGAGGATTTGCTCGATGGTGTGGTTCCGGCAATAGTCGATCAAATCCATCATCAACTGATAGTTCGATACGCGGAACTCGCGGAAACGGCCCAAGCCGGTGCGGGCGTCCATCAGGAAGTTCAGCAGCGGCCAACCGGTCGGATGCAGGATCTCGGCGCGGTCGAAGCGGGCGGCATCGCCCTGATCGACCGCGGCCATCATCGAGTCGAAGGTTTCCGGGAAAGCGGCGGTGCCGCCATAATAGTTGAAGACCACGCGGGCCGCCGACGGCGCATCCGGCTCGATGACATGATTATCATGCAGGCCAGTCCGCATGGTCTCCGACAAGTGATGATCGAAGGCCAGATGCACACCCTGCACATAGGGCAGGTTGGTAGTGATGTCGTCATCGGTGATTTGCACGACACCGTCTTGCATGTCTTTCGGATGGACGAACTTGATGTCGTCAATCATATCGAGATGCTTAAGGAGCACCGCGCAGACCAGCCCGTCAAAGTCGCTACGGGTGACCAGTCGAAATTTCTTCTTATCCGACATCCTCTTCGCCCTCCGAGCGCCTGCAAAATTTATGGACCATACCGCGCCGCGCCGATGGAGACAACGCCCGACACAACGGATGAGGCATGCCGGACCGCAACAAGAAGCTTTCTCCCGGCCTTCACGTCGGCTAAACAGAGAGGCGATTGTCGCGAGGTTCCACCGATGTCCTGTAGCCGCCCCCTTCTCGTCTTTGCCGCGCTGTCGGGCCTGCTATCCGCGTGCTCGCCGGAGCCACCGTTCCAACTGACGGATTATCGCTATGCCGAGCGCGGTATCGTGGAATTCTGTTATTCGCCGAGCATTTCCAAGATCGCCGATTTTCAGGGTAAAGCCGACGAGGCCTGCCGCCCTTATGACCGTGTCGCCAAGTTCTCCATGGAACAACCAGGACAATGCAGCTGGACCGCGCCAAATCTGGCGATCTTCCAGTGCATCGCGCGACCGGGCGAGAATCCGCCGGTGCCGTTGAGGAAGAACGCGCCGATGCGCCACGACCCCGCTATCGACTGAGCCAGCGGCCCTCAGCGACGCCAACCGATCAAGCCAGACACGAAAAAGGCCGCCGGGCGAACCCGGCGGCCTTCATCATTTTCAGTTCGCAATAAGCTTGGACGAGCGTCAGACCAGACGCTCGACCAGCTTCTGCTTGATGCTGCCGATGGCCTTGGCGGGGTTGAGACCCTTGGGGCACGTCTTCGTGCAGTTCATGATGGTGTGGCAGCGATACAGGCGGAACGGATCGTTCAGCTCGTCCAGACGGTCGCCGGTGAACTCGTCGCGCGAGTCATGGATCCAGCGGGCAGCCTGGAGCAGAACGGCCGGGCCGAGGTAACGGTCGCCATTCCACCAGTAGCTCGGGCACGAGGTCTGGCAGCAGAAGCACAGGATGCATTCCCACAACCCATCGAGCTTGGCGCGCTCTTCCGGGCTTTGCAGGCGCTCACGATCCGGGGGGATGGTGTCTGCGGTCTGCATATAGGGCTTGATCGAGGCCAACTGGGCGTAAGGCACGCTCAGATCGGGCACCAGATCCTTGACCACGGGCATGTGCGGCAGCGGATAGATCGCCACCTCGCCCTTGACGTCGTCGATCGGCTTCAAACACGCCAGGGTGTTGGTGCCGTCGATGTTCATGGCGCAGGAACCGCAGATGCCTTCACGGCACGAGCGGCGCAGCGTCAGGGTGCTGTCGACCTCGTTCTTGATCTTCAACAAGGCGTCGAGAATCATCGGACCGCAATCGTCCAAATCCACCTCGAAGCTGTCGAGACGGGGATTGGCGCCGCTGTCCGGGTCGTAGCGGTAAATCTTGAAGGTCTTGACCCTCTTCGCCCCGGCAGGAGCCTTGTGGCTCTTACCCGGCTGGACCTTCGAATTGGCGGGCAACGCGAATTCAACCATGATCGTTCCTCGGGCTCTAGAAGTGCGCCATCAATACACGCGCGCCTTCGGGGCGATGTATTCGATCTCGTCGGTGAGGGTGTAGGTGTGGACCGGACGGTAGTCCAGCGACACCTTGCCCTTGGCATCGACCCAAGCCAGGCTGTGCTTCATCCAACCGGCGTCATCGCGCTCGGAGAAGTCCTCGCGGGCGTGAGCGCCGCGGCTTTCCTTGCGGGCTTCGGCCGAGGTGATGGTGGCCTTGGCGCAGTCCATCAGGTTCTCAAGCTCGAGAGCCTCGATGAGATCGGAATTCCACACCAGCGAGCGATCGGTGATCTTGAGCTGGGGCAGCGAGTCGTAAACCTCGCCGATCTTCTTGACGCCCTCTTCGAGCGACGACTGGGTGCGGAACACCGCGGCGTCGTTCTGCATGGTCTTCTGCATGGCCAGGCGGATTTCCTGAGTCTTCAGGCTGCCATTGGCGTTGCGGATGCGGTCCAGACGCGACAGCGCCAGATCACCGGAGTCCTTGGGGAGCGGCTTGTGGGCGGTGTTGAGCTTGACCGTCTCGGCAGCCCGCAGCGCGGCGGCGCGGCCGAACACCACGATGTCGAGCAGCGAGTTGGTGCCCAGGCGGTTGGCGCCGTGCACCGACACGCAGGCCGCTTCGCCGATGGCCATCAGACCATTGACGGTGGCGTCCGGGCTGTCCTTGGTCGGACGCAGGACTTCGCCGTGAATGTTGGTCGGAATGCCGCCCATGTTGTAGTGGACGGTCGGCAGCACCGGGATCGGCTCGCGGGTCACATCGACGCCGGCGAAAATCTTCGCCGTTTCCGAGATGCCCGGCAGACGCAGATCCAACGTCTCGGCACCCAGATGCTCCAGATGCAGGAAGATGTGATCATTGGCCTTGCCAACGCCGCGGCCGTCGCGGATTTCGCAGGTCATGGCGCGCGAGACGACGTCGCGCGAAGCCAAGTCCTTGGCGTTCGGAGCATAACGCTCCATGAAACGCTCACCGGCCGAGTTGGTCAGGTAACCGCCTTCGCCACGCGCGCCTTCGGTGATCAGGCAGCCCGAACCATAAATGCCGGTCGGGTGGAACTGCACGAACTCCATGTCCTGCAACGGCAGGCCGGCACGCGAGACGAGGCCATGGCCGTCGCCGGTGCAGGTATGCGCCGAGGTGCACGAGAAGTAGGCGCGGCCATAACCGCCGGTGGCCAGCACCGTCTGGTGCGAGCGGAAACGGTGGATCGAGCCGTCGTCCATGTTCAGAGCAATGACGCCGCGGCAGTTGCCTTCGGCATCCATGATCAGGTCGATGGCGAAATATTCGACGAAGAACTCGGCTTTATGCTTCAGGCACTGCTGATACAGCGTGTGCAGGATGGCATGGCCGGTACGGTCGGCGGCGGCGCAGGCGCGCTGCACCGGGGCTTCGCCGAAGTTGCGCATATGGCCGCCGAAGGGGCGCTGATAAATCTTGCCCTCGTCGGTGCGCGAGAACGGAACACCGAAATGCTCCAGCTCATAGACGGCCGGAACCGCCTCGCGGCACATGTATTCGATGGCGTCCTGGTCGCCCAGCCAGTCCGACCCCTTGACGGTGTCGTACATGTGCCACTGCCAGCTGTCCTCGGCCATGTTGCCCAGGCTGGCGCCGATGCCGCCCTGAGCCGCCACGGTGTGGCTGCGGGTGGGGAATACCTTGGTGATGCAGGCGGTCTTCAGACCGGCGGCGCCCATGCCAAGGGTGGCGCGCAGACCGGCGCCACCAGCGCCGACGACCACCACGTCATAGGTGTGGTCGATGATCTTGTAAGCGGACATGGAGATCAACCTCCCACAAAGGCGAGACGGATGACCGCCACCGCCGAGAACACGCCGAACAGGAAGGCGAGGAACTTCACCGCGACGATCCAGAAGATCTTCGAGCATTCCTTCTGCACGTAGTCTTCAATCACCACCTGAAGCCCAAGCTGGGCGTGATGGAACACGGCGAAGACGAGCAAAAGCATCAACGCGGTGTTGCCGGGTGCGGAAATCCAAGCGTGGACATGCTGGTAGTCGGCGTGGATCAAAGAGATCACCGAAACCACAAACCACAGGGCGAGCGGGACCAAGGCGACGGCAGTCAGACGCTGCTGCCAGAAGTGCGAAACGCCTTCCTTGGCCGAACCCAGACCGCGAACGCGGCCGAGCGGGGAGCGCAGGCTCATCCTCATTCCTCCTTAAACGGACAGGCCGACGGCCCAGGTCACGACGGTGAGCGCAGCAGCGGCGCCCAACACGACGTAACCGGACCGGTAAGCCTGCGGCAATTCATAGCCGGAGCCGACATCCCAGATCAGGTGCCGAATACCGTTGCACAGATGATAGAACAGCGCGACGGTCCAGCCGAACAGCGCCAAGTAGCCGATCGGCGATCCGATCAAGCTGCTGGCATGCGCATAGGCCACCGGCCCATAAGCGGCGCTACCCAGCCAGTAAACAAGCAGCAAAGTGCCGATCGACAGCGCGACGCCAGTGGCGCGGTGCGTGATCGACAAAATAGCCAGCAACGGCATGCGATAAATTTGCACATGCGGAGAGAGGGGCCTATTGCGCGACGTCATTTTGTGAAGCCTCTTGCGAATGTTCCGCGGGGACTTTTTTGGCAATGCGGGATCGGTTTAACCGCTTGGGTGCGCGAAGTCAACGTTTGGCGCCGGAATCCAAGCAACATCCTTTCGTCCGCCTCCCCTGCCCTTTGGCCTAAATTGCGTTCTTCCCGACCGCCAAACCACCATGAGCCAGAGGGTGACAAACCTCGACCCATGGCGGTTCCGGCGGCGCGGACGGCATTACCGGCGGCGCGGCAGCAGCACCGTATAGTCGAAGTCCAGCACCACCGCCGGATCATCCTTGCCGGCCTCGGTCTTCAAGGGGAAGGCGGCGCAGGCGGCGTCCTTGGTGGCGACGCTGCGCAGGCGCAAGGCGGCGACATCGGCGCGGCCAGCGATCTCCAGCTTTTCCACCACTTCGGTCCAGGCATAGATGGTGTCGCCGGCGAAGGTCGGGGCGACATGGCGTCCGCCATTGATCGCCACCAGCTTGAAGGCATTGCCCAAGCCGTTGAACGACAGCGAGCGGGCAAGGCTGATGATATGGCCGCCATAGATCAGGCGACGGCCGAAACGGCCCTGGCCTTCGGTGTGCTGGTTGAAGTGCACCTTGGCGGTGTTCTGGTACAGGCGGGTGGCGGACATGTGCTCCGCCTCCTCGATGGTCATGCCATCGACGTGATCGATTCTTTCGCCGGGCTGATAGTCGTCCCATAGATGCGGCGAACCGGCCAGTTCAGCGTCGTAGCCAGCCAAATCCAGACCGGGCGGCAGGATCAACGCGTCGGCGGCGACCTTGTCGGCGGTCTTCGGCACCACTTCGACGGGGGCCGGAGAATTGACGTCGCGCTTGCGCACCATCACCCAACGCACATATTCGACGACCATCTCGGCGCGCTGGTTATAGCCGGTCGAGCGCACATAGACGACGCCGGTCTGACGGTTGGAGTTCTCTTTCAGGCCGATCACCTCGGACACCGAATTCAGCGTGTCGCCAGGATAAACCGGAGCGCCGAAGCGGCCTTCGGCATAGCCCAGATTGGCCACCGCGTTCAGCGAAATGTCGGGCACGGTCTTGCCGAACACCACATGAAAGGCCAGCAAATCATCGATCGGCGCATCCGTGAAGCCGATCTTGCGGGCAAACTCCGCCGAGGACGGCACGGCGAAACGGCCACCATAGAGCGCCGTGTACAGCGCCACGTCGCCATGGGTAACGGTGCGCGGCGTGGCGTGGCGGATGGTCTGCCCGAGGCGGAAATCCTCGAAATAATTGCCGGGGTTGGTCTTGGTGGTCATCGGGATCATCCTTCGATCTGCTCGGCCAGCGCGACGATGCGGCGGGCGTTCTCGACATGCAGGTTTTCAACCAGGCGGCCATCGACCACCACCACGCCCTTGCCTTCGGCGGTCGCCTCGGCATGCGCGGCAATGATCTTACGCGACCACGCGACCTCTTTCTCG
>DATGZW010000450.1:0-4155 GCA_035297005.1 Patescibacteria group bacterium | reverse complement strand
GGTGACCGAGAACTGCTGGCCGACTTCTTCCAAGGTGTGGTCGGTGTTCATGCCGATGCCGAAGCGCATGCGCAGAACCCGCTCTTCGCGCGGGGTCAGGCTGGCCAGAACCCGCGTGGTGGTTTCACGCAGATTGGCCTGAATGGCGGCGTCAAGCGGCAGGACGGCGTTCTTGTCCTCGATGAAATCGCCCAGATGGCTGTCTTCCTCGTCGCCGATGGGCGTCTCCAGCGAGATCGGCTCCTTAGCGATCTTAAGGACTTTGCGCACCTTCTCCAGCGGCATCGACAGCTTTTCCGCCAATTCCTCGGGGGTCGGCTCGCGGCCGATTTCGTGCAGCATCTGACGGCTGGTGCGGACCAGCTTGTTGATGGTCTCGATCATATGCACCGGAATACGGATGGTGCGCGCCTGATCGGCGATCGAGCGGGTGATCGCCTGACGAATCCACCACGTCGCATAGGTCGAGAACTTGTAGCCGCGCCGATATTCGAACTTATCGACGGCCTTCATCAGGCCGATATTGCCTTCCTGAATCAGGTCGAGGAACTGCAAGCCGCGGTTGGTGTACTTCTTGGCGATGGAGATGACCAGACGCAGGTTGGCCTCGATCATTTCCTTCTTGGCCTTGCTCGACTCGCGCTCGCCGCGCTGCACCGTCGAGACGATACGGCGCCATTCCGAGATCGGCAGCCCCGCTTCCTGCGATACCCCGCCGATGGACGAACGCAGGGTGTTGACGTCGCCGAAATGCTTGCTGGAGAAGTCCTTCCAGCCCTTACCCGGACGCTCGGTGACTTTTTCCAGCCAGTTGGGGTCCAACTCGTTGCCGAAATAGCTTTCCAGGAAATCCGGGCGCTTGATCTTGCACGATTCGGCCAGACGCAGCAGCTTGCCTTCCAGGCCAATGAGACGGCGGTTCAACTCGTTCATGTGATCGACGAGTTGTTCGATGCGGGCATTGTTCAGATGCACGCCGTCCATCAGCAGAACCAGCTCGCCCTTAAGCTTGTCGTACTTCTTCTCGGTGGCGGGGCTGACCTTGTCGCCCTTGTTCAGCACCGTCAGGCGCTGTTCCTGGACCTTCTGCATCTTGGCATAGGTCTCGGCGATGTTCTCGAAGGTCTCGATGACCTTGGGCAGCAGGGCCTGTTCCATGGCGGCCAGCGAGATGCTGTTGTCCTCGCCTTCGCCGTCGCCCTCACCCTCGATTTCGTCGCCCATCGGCCGGGGCACGCCGTCCTCGGGAACCTCGTCCTCACCGATGACCGCTTCCGCGTCGCCCTCCACCGCCGGCGGGGCGGCGATCACGGCGCCGGGCAGCGGCGACGGAGCTTCGGGCGGACCGGCTTCCAACTCGGCTTCCGACATGTCGGCGCGCGGGCTGCCATAGGTGGCGTCCAGATCGATAATGTCGCGCAGCAGCATCTTGCCGACGACCAGCGCGTCATGCCATTCCAGCACAGCGCGGACGGTCATCGGGCTTTCGCAGATGCCGCCGATCATCATTTCGCGGCCGGCTTCGATGCGCTTGGCGATGGCGATTTCGCCTTCGCGCGACAGCAGCTCGACCGATCCCATTTCGCGCAGATACATACGCACCGGGTCGTCGGTGCGGCCGAGGTCTTCCTCGTCCACATTGCCGGCGGGAGTCGATTCGGCGCCGCCTTCGGTGGCGAAGCCTTCAACACCCTCCTCGGCGGCGGCGGCGACTTCCTCGCCTTCCTCGTTCTCGACGACGTTGATGCCCATTTCGGACAACATCGACATGGTATCTTCGATCTGCTCGGAAGACACCTCGTCGGGTGGCAGCGCGGAGTTCAGCTCGTCATAGGTGATGTAGCCGCGCTCCTTGCCGCGCGCGACCATCTTTTTGACCGCGACACCCATGGTGTCAAGCAGCGGACCGTCGAGGTTTTCGTCCTGGGTTTCCGAGACGTCCGCCGAATTCGTCGCTTTGCTAGCCATCCAATCTCCGCTCCCCGCCGACAACGGACCCGCCTGCAAGGGGCCGGTGTCGTTTGGCGATGATCCATAAGGCCCGCCCCCCGAAGACCGCGAAATCACGGCCGCCAAGGGTACGTTGCCAACTCATGTGTCGCTGCCCTGGTCTTCCGACTTCAAGGCCCGCAATAGTCCAAAGGTCTCGTCCGAGGTGTCGGCAGCGAGAAGATCTTCTGCCCGGCGCTGGTCGGCTTCGAGATCCTTGCGCAAATAGAGCTTAAACGTGTGCTCCCAGCCGGAACGCGCCGCGTCGGCCGAAGCGTCGGGCCGTGTGAACGCCCACATCTCATACACATTGGCTTCCAGGAGGGAGTCCAATATCTGCGAAAAGCCGCACGAACGTAAGTGGCGCTGAACACCCTCGGAATCAAGGCTGCCCCACCTATCGAGGTGCTTTAAGGCTTCCTGTCGAAGCTTGTCAAGTGTGGAGTCGGAGAAATGGAGGCTCCCCAAACGTTCCGCGACCTCCTCCAGCAAACCAGGATGACATATCACGACCGTCAATAGCAGTCTCTCTTGGGTCTGCCAAGCAAGAGATGGCAGAGACGGCCTTCCCGCTCCCGGCAATCGTCCGTCGGCACCGCGATCGCTGGCGCGCGGACGCGTCTGCCCCGGCTTGCCGAACCGCCCCTGCCCCACCCGCTGCGGCGCGTAAGCGCGGTTGACCGACTGCTGCGGGCGCGGGCGGGCGGCGCGGAAATAGTCCCACAGACGGTCCTTGTAGGCTCGCTTATAATGGTCCTGCACCGCATGGTCGGTGATCAGCCCGACCTCATCCATGAAATGCTTCTCCAGGGCGGCGCGGCGCTCGGGGGTGTCGGTCGGGTGGTTGGCCAGCCCCATCTGCCAGATGACCTCGGACAACGGCTGAGCGCGGTCGAGAACCTCCTGCATCGCGGCGGGGCCGCGGGCGCGGATCAGGCTGTCGGGGTCTTCGGGGGCCGGCACCGTGGCAAAGCGCAAGGACAACCCCGGCTTCAGCAGGGGCAGCGCCCTCTCGGCGGCCTTGGCGGCGGCGCGCTGGCCGGCGGCGTCGCCGTCCAGACAGATGATCGGCTCGGGCGCCATCCGCCACAGCAATTCGATCTGCGATTCGGTCAAGGCAGTGCCCAGCGGCGCCACCGCATGGGCAAACCCGGCACGATTCAGCGCGATGACGTCCATATAGCCCTCGCAGACGATGATCGCCCCCATTTTGGCTGCCGGCTCGCGCGCTTGGGCCAGACCATAAAGGACGGTGCCTTTGTGAAACAGCGGGGTATCGGGAGAGTTCAAATATTTCGGTTGGCCATCCGCCAGAATGCGGCCGCCAAAAGCAATAATCCGTCCGCGCCGGTCGGTGATGGGGAACATCACGCGGCCCCGGAAACGATCATAGCTGTCGCCGCCGCCTTCGGGCGAAATCAGCAACCCTGCTTCGATGGACAATGCCTCGGGCACGCCGGCGGCCTTCAGCGCCTGCTTCAGCGCCGTGCGGCTGTCCGGCGAATAGCCCAGGCGAAAGCGGGAGAGCGTCTGATCGTCGAGACCACGGGCACGGAAATAGTCCAGCCCGGCCCGACCGCCGGGCCCGCGCAGTTCCTTTTCGTAAAAGACGCAGGCCGCTTCCATGGCGTCGTGCAGCGAGGCGGCGCGCTTGGCCCGCTCGCGGTCTTCAGGGGCCTGCACGGGAACTTCCAAACCAGCCTCGCCGGCCAGACGCTCGACCGCGTCAGGAAAGCTGAGATGGTGGGTCTGCATCTCGAAGGTGATGACGTCGCCATGCGCCCCACAGCCGAAGCAGTGATAGAAGCCCTTGTCCTCATTGACGGTGAAGCTGGGCGATTTCTCGTTATGGAACGGGCACAGCCCCGAATGCTCGCGGCCCTTGCGAGTCAGCCGCACCCGCCGCGAGATCACAGTGACCAGCGATACGCGATTGCGGATCTCGTCGAGGAACGAGGGCGAGAACGCCATAATTCGTAGCTATCCTTAAGGTGTGCCGTCAGCACCTCTAAAAGCCGTCATGCCCGCGCTTGTCGCGGGTATCCACGCAGGTCGGCGAGACGACGGCTGACGGTCACCGGACTCGACCGGATATGCACCCCGGCGTGGATCACCGGGACAAGCCCGGCGATGACGACTTTTATGACCTCGAACGTCCCTACCCTA
>DATGZW010000449.1:0-6341 GCA_035297005.1 Patescibacteria group bacterium | reverse complement strand
GAAACGCCGGTGTCGTTCGGCGCGGACTGCCGTCTGTTCGGCGTCTATTGCGCCCCCCCCACCCTCGGTACGGTCGAACGCCGCCCCGCTCTACTGTTCCTCAACACCGGAGCCAACCGGCATATCGGTGCCAACAGGCTGACCGTCACGCTGGCCAGACATTTGGCGTCTTGCGGCTTTCATTCCTTCCGCATCGACATCGCCGGCATCGGCGACAGCGACACCCGCGCCGGCTATTCCGAAAACCTCATGGATTCGATGAGCTCCTGCGCCGATGTCGAGGCGGCCCTGGACTGGCTGGAGAGCAAGGGGCATGAACGCTGCGTCGTCATCGGCTTATGTTCGGGCGCGCATTTGGGATTTATCTCCGCCCTCCTCGACCCGCGCATCTGCGAATTGGTGCTGATCAATCCGCAGAAATTCACCTTGGACGAAGAACCGCCGCTGGCCAGCCAAGCCCGGCAGATGCGGCCGGCGGTGCGCCGATCCGCGATGAGCTGGGGGCGCCGCCTATGCCGGGCCCCCAGACTGCGCTCGATCCTGCCTTACACCGCCTGGGCCGGCTTGCGGCTGACCTTGGCCAGATTGAACGCCATCGGCGCACGGCTGCTCGGCAAGGCCTCGGGGGCGACGAAGGTGGCGCAGCTGTTCCGCCATATGGAGAAACGCGGCGTCGCCACGCTATTGATCTTCACGCGCGGAGACCTCGGCCTTGCCACCCTGGAAACGCATGCGGGAACCCAGGATTTGACGGAAATGGACTTTCCGCATGTGGAACTGGTCATCATCGACGGCAGCGACCACACCTTGACCAAACGCTGGGCCCGCGAACATTTGGCGCAATTGCTGGAACGGCGCCTGTTGGCCGGCGGAGCCACGGCACAACCCCCACTTGCCTCAATGATGATCGGATCGCCCACCCCGCACATCCCCCTGAGTGGTAATCCCTGACAAGATTGCGACACCCCTCGCCTTGATGTTCTGGATTGCCCGCCGATGTGTTAGCGTACCAAGTATAGCTGCGATAATTTCGCGCGAAGATGGAGGGGGTGGGATGCTTGGCGGACTCCTGCGCATCGTCGCCATGATGGTGGTCTTATCTTCGGCGGCATCGGCCACCGAGCTTGCCAAGCTTTACGATTACCACCTGTTCCCGCCCTTCGTGACCGAACCCGGACACGGCTTGACCTATGATTTCGCCGTCTATCTGGCCGAAGCGTCGGGCGGCGCTTACGACATTCAGGTGGAGGCTCTGCCGCGCCGACGCTTCGACGCCGCCATCGACGCCGAGAGCGGCCGCTATGTGTCGCCCTGGCTGATGCCCGATTGGCTGGGCGATACCGGAATGACCAAATATGCCTGGAGCAAGCCGCTGTTGCACGACAGCGACGATTTGTTGTCGCGGGCGGCTAAGCCGTTCGACTATTCCGGCCCGGAAAGCCTGTTCGGCAAGGAGGTCGGGGCCAATCTCGGCTATGTCTATCCGGTCATCACCGAATACTTCGCCTCGGGCGCCGTCACCCGCGTCGATGTCCCGCGTGAAGAGCAAATCGTCAAAATGCTCGCCTCGGACCGGCTAAACATCGCCATCGTCCCCGGCGTGGCCGCCCGCTATTACGTTCGCCAACTGGGATTGCGCGACCGCATCCATTTCTCGCCGCGCCCACTGTACAGCTACGACCGCCGCGCCTTGATGCATGGCGACGCCGCCTGGGTCGCCTTCCTGCGCAAGACCGTCGAGGCCGCCCCGCACGACCCCAAATGGCAAGCCATCCTGGCCCGTTACGGCCTGGACTGATGCCCTTTCAGGATTCTCACTCCACCCACATGCGCCCCAGAACGACATCGACCGAGGCCAGTTCGCGCAGCCGCAGGATATAGCGCGCGGTCAGCGTCACCCCCGCCGGCAGCACCAGGGCGCGGGCGCTGTTGCACAGGTCGCGGGCCAGCACCGCGCCCGGAAGCAGGTCGGTCACCGGCACCAGACGGCCGGGGCCGACGCCCTCCGGCTCCTGCGCCTGACGCTCCGCCGCCTTGATCAACGCTTCCGCCTTGCGCTCGTTCTTCTCCGTCGGCACGGCGGCGTAATCGGCCGCCGAACGCATGTCGCGGTTTTCCTCCAAGGCTTTGGCCAGACGCGTGGACAGCCCCACCTTCGACACCGGCTTGACGACGAACGCATCGACATCGAGCAACAGGGCGCTGCTGACGAGGTCGGCATCGGAGTTGCCGGTCAGCATGATCACCGGCATGTCGCGGCGGATGCTGTTGAAGCCGACTCGGATGGCTTTCAGCACGGTTAAGCCGTTCACCCCCGGCATCACCACGTCCAGAATGACGACGTCGCATTTCTTGGCCGGGTCGGACAGGATGACCAGCGCCTCCGAGCCGCTGGCGGCCTGCTCGATCTGCGGATCGCCGAAGTCGCGCAGATGATGAATGATAATCTGCCGGCTGAACTTCTCATCATCGGCAACCAGGACACTCTTGCCGGCAAGAAAGGTTTGAGACATGGGGCACCTGTGGAAAAAATTGTGTCGATAAAGCTCCAGACGTCGCAGGCGGCGACGCTGGCCTCGGCCAACAGGGCGTCGAAATCATGCCCAGGAAATGTATATATCGTTGCGTGTCACTGCAATTTTAATAAACTATCGGCTGCATAATAGCGAAGCCATCACCGACACCGTTAGCATCGGACACCCACGTCATGGCGACTTTACCGCATTCGACGGAGACTCCGCGCCGCCCAGCCATTCCTTCAGGCGGACCCAGCCGGCTGGAGATCATGCGGCTGCTGGACGCCTGTCCGCGCGGCGTGCTGGTGATCGCCCAGGACGGCAGCATCCTGTTCGCCAACGCCAGCATGGCAAGCCTGCTGGGTGTCGATCGCGGCATGCTGGCGGGCAATAATGTGCGGTTCTTCCATGCCCGCGCCGCCGACCATGACCGTCAGGCAGAACGCTTCCAACTGTCCGGACGCCTGCGCGGCGCCCAGACCGAGCTGCGGCGCGTCGGCGGCGACAATTTCTCGGCGGAAGTGACCTGGGAAGAAACGCAGTTCTGCGGCCAGACGGCGCACGCCCTGTGGGTCGACGAAAACACCGCCCGCAAGCTGAACGAAGAAACCATGGCCTGTCTGTTCGACAGCGCGCCGCTGCCCCTGCTGCTGTGCAACGCCCGCGACGGGCGAGTGTACCGGGCCAATCGACGGTCCGTCGAATTGTTCTTCATGGGCCGGCAGATCGACAGTTGCGGGCTGGAGGATATTGTCGGCGCCTCCAACTACCGGGCGTTCCGCCATCGTCTGCAAGACGGCGGCTTCGTCGATGATTTCGAGGTCACACCGCGCACCGCCTATGGCGAATCCTTCTTCGCCACACTGTCCGGCCAGATCGTCAAGATCGCCGACGAGCGTTGCATCCTGGTCGGCATCACCGACATCACCGACCGCAAACATGCCGAGCAGACCCTGCGCCGCTTCTTTGAGGTCGCGCCGCTGGCCATGCTGCTGGTGCGGATGAATGACAACACGGTGCTGCGGGTCAACCACCGCGGCTCGGAACTGCTGACCGTTCGCTCGGCGGAAAGCCGCGCCGCAGCCCGCACCCTTGACAGCTATGTCGGCTTCGAGGCGCAGAGTTTGTTCCTTGACCGGCTGCACGAAAGCGGCTTCGTCGATGGCTTCGAAACCCGCCTGACCACCGATTACGGCGAAAGCATCTGGGTCATCCTGTCCGGGCAAATCGTCGAGGTCGATGACGAGCGCTGCATGCTGGTGGGCGTCACCGACATCACCGACCGCAAGCTGGCCGAGGAGCATTGGCGTCGGGCCGAAGCCGAAGCGGTCCGCGCCACCGAGGTCAAATCGTTGTTCCTGGCCACCATGAGCCACGAGATCCGCACGCCGATGAACGGCGTCCTTGGCATGCTGGACGTGCTGACCACCACCGAGATGAACGACGAACAGGCCGAAATGCTCGACGTCGTGCGCAATTCGGCCTCGACCCTGCTCACCATCATCGACGACATCCTCGACCTGTCGAAGATCGAAGCCGGCCGGCTGCAATTGGAGCGGGTCGGATTGTCGCTGAGCGACACCATCGAAACAGCCATCATCCTTCTGGCCGGCAAGGCGCAGGAAAAGAACATCGAGTTGGCCTGGTCCGCCGACGCCGACTTGCCCGACCGCGTTTTCGGCGACCCGACGCGGTTGCGCCAAATATTGCTCAATCTGGTCAGCAACGCCGTCAAGTTCACCGCAACCGGCTGGGTGGCCGTACGCGCCATGGCCGTGAGCGGCGCCAACGAGCCGAAGCGCCTCCGCTTCGAGGTTCAAGACACCGGCATCGGCCTGACCCTCGAACAGCAGTCGCGCCTGTTCCAGCCTTTCACCCAGGCCGACGCCTCGACCACCCGCCAGTTCGGCGGCACCGGGCTTGGCCTGTCGATTTGCCGGCGGCTGGTGGCGATGATGGGCGGCGTCATCGGCGTCGACAGCAGCGAAGGCGCCGGGGCCTGCTTCTGGTTCGAAATCCCCCTTGACGCCGAGGCGGTCGAGCCGGAACCGCCGGTCATCGATCTGTCCGAGCTGAGAATCCTGGTGGCCGACGACATGCCGGAAACCCGCGCCTGCGTGGCGGCGATCCTGGGCGGCCTGGGGGCCAGGGTGCAACAGGCGGCGACCGCAGAACAGGCCATGGAATGCCTGCACAGCCAGGATTTCGACCTGTTCATGGTCGATACCGATGGCGGTTTCGAAGCACTGGAGGACCATCTGGCCGGACAGCCCGAGGCCAGCCTGCTGCGCCTGACCTGTCGGCGCAGCCGCGACACCAACGATATTCTGGCCAAGCCGCTACGCCGGGCGACGCTGTTGCGCGGTGTTTCCGTCGCCCTTGGGCGCATGGCCGTCGAGACGATCCGCACCACCCATTCGGGCACCGCGCATCTGTCGCGCGGCGCCCCCAGCATCGAGCAGGCGCTGGCCGAGGGCCGCCTGATCCTGATCGCCGAGGACAATTTTACCAACCGTCTGGTGATCGGCAAACAATTGGGCCGCCTGGGCTATGCCTGCGACATGGCCGAGGACGGCGAGGTCGCCTGGGCGATGCTGGCGCAAAAGCCCTATGCGTTGCTGCTGACCGACTGCGCCATGCCAAAACTGGACGGCTATGGCCTAGCCACCCGCGTTCGCCAGCACGAAGCCGGCACCGGCAAGCGCTTGCCCATCGTGGCTCTGACCGCCTATGCCTTGGAAGGCGACAGACAGACCTGCCTCACCGCCGGCATGGACGATTATCTCAGCAAACCCATCGCCCTCGACAAGCTGGCGGCCCTGCTGGAGCACTGGTTGCCAGCGCCTGAGGAGGAGACCTCGCCGATCATCGCCATCATTCCGCCGCCGCCCATACCGCTTACGCAGACCGCGCCACCGGTGGATCTGACGGCATTGGGCGACCTTCTGGGCGACGACAACCCGGCGCTGTTGACCGAAATTATGCTGTCGTTCCTCGACAGCTTCCGCGAATTGGGCCCGCGCATCCGCGATGCCCTGGAACGCCGCCAACGCGGCGAACTGCGCGACGCCGCCCACACCGCCAAGGGAGCCGCGCTCAACGCCTGCGCCCGCCCTCTGGCCGCCACCCTGGCCGCCTTGGAAGCCGCCGCCGCCGGGCGCACCCCGTATTCTCGCCTAACGGTCATGCTCGACGCCAGCGAGGGACATTTTGCCCAAGTGGAGCATTTCATCGCCAGCCGCTGACGGGTGGTTCGAGGATGGCCCGCAGGTCGTGATGCGGAGCATCCACTTCAACCGCCGGACCATGGGTTTGCACCCGAAGCCCGTGAACGGCCAGCGCCAGGAACAGCGTGTCGCGCTTGATGCTGCCCACCCAGGGAAACATAAGAGTCACCTCAACGCGATACCGCCTCAATGCGGGCCTTCTCGCCTCAAAACACCCCCCCAGAACGAACGCCCCCTCAGTTTCCCTACGGGTTTCGATCACTGGAATTCCCGCCTCATTGCCGCCATCTTCGCCTGGTCAGACTAGTCAGGAGATGGCGATGCACGCATGGCAGCTTCAAGACGCCAAGGCCCGGTTCAGCGAGTTGCTGCGTAGTGCCGCCAGCGACGGCCCCCAGGCGATCACCGTGCGCGGTCGCACTACCGCGCCGTGGTGCTGTCGCGGGAGGACTATGATCGACTGAAGGGACAAAAGCCGTCGCTGACGGAATTTCTTCGCGCCTCGCCTCTGGCCGGCATCGAGCGCGACCTGTCGCTGCCTCGGGACGTCGAGTTGTGAGCTATCTGGTCGATACCTGCGCCCTATTGGAATTGGCCC
>DATGZW010000448.1:0-2439 GCA_035297005.1 Patescibacteria group bacterium | reverse complement strand
TTGCCGCCGTCGAGGTGACGCGCTGGGCCGAACTGGCCGATGGGCGCGGCGGCATCTGGCTGCTGGCGATGCTGGCGGTGCGGCGTGCCGATGGCGTGGTGCGCGGCTATTTCCTGCCGCTGGCCGCCGCCTGGGGGCGGTTCGGCGAAGAGATGGCCAATGCCGGACATCCGGCGGTGCTGGCTTGGCTGCGCTCGGGGCCGAGCGTCGGCGCGCTGTACGATGCCGCCGCCGACGAGGCGTTTCCGTTGGCTCTGCTGGAGGCAATCCGCGATTCGCGGCGCTTGATCGGCTCGGATGGCGGCGGGCGCTGCTTCCATACCTCGGTGTCGCTGGAGCCATCACCCGAGGGGGTGCCGGTGCGGCGCGTCGTCGCCGAACAGTCCAACAGCGGCATCGTCGTCGGCGAGCAGGCGGTGATAAAACTCATCCGCCGCCCCGAAGATGGTCCCAGCGTCGAAGTGGAAATGGGCCGTCATCTGACCGAACAAGTCCACTTCCCCCATTCTCCCGCTTTGCTGGGCGGGCTGGTGCTGGTGGACCGCGACGGCCTGACCACCACCGTCGCCACCGCGCATGCGCATGTGGCCAACCAGGGCGACGCCTGGGTGTGGACCGCCAACCACCTGGAACGCATCCTCGACGAGGCAGCCTTGCTGCCGCCGGAGGAGCAGGCGGGGCGTTTGGAGGTCGGCGGCGCCGAGTTGGCCGGTCTGGTCAATTTGCTGGGCAAGCGCACCGCCGATTTACATAGCGCCTTGGCCGGCGTCACCGGCAGCGCCGATTTCGACCCCGAGCCGGTGACTGCCGACGACCTTGCCGCGTGGCGGCGGCGGGCGCTCGATCAGGCCGAGGCGGCATTGGCGTTGGCGGTGGTCGCCGATTTCCCTGAAGGCCAGCGGCTGGCCGCCCATGCCGATGTTCTGCGCCGCCGCATCGACGAGGCGTTGCCGGCCAGCGTCGCCGCCGCCAAGAGCCGCATCCACGGCGATTACCATCTGGGCCAGTTGCTGGTGGTGCATAACGACGTCAGCATCATCGACTTCGAAGGCGAGCCGGCCCGCCCCCTGGCCGAGCGGCGGCGCAAGGACAGTCCGTTGCGTGACATCGCCGGCATGCTGCGCTCGTTCGACTATGCGGCGGCTTCGGTGCTGGGGCGCATGGACGCGGCGCGGCCAGGGTCACGAAAGATTCTTAGACCGCTGGCGGCGGTCTGGATCGCCCATGCAAGCGGGATTTTCCTGGCCTCTTACCGGGCGGCGGCGGCCGATTTATCGACCCTTCCCGGCGACAGCGAAGAGTTTCGACGCATGCTCGCCCTATTCTTGCTGGAAAAGGCCTGCTACGAGGTATGCTATGAAGCGGCCAACCGCCCGGCCTGGAGGCCGGTGCCGGTGCGCGGCTTGTTGACATTGCTGGATATCGAGGAGGCCGAACGTGGCCAAACCGAGTAAAAAAACCAAGTCCGCTTTTGACCTTCAGGTTGATGCGGTGGTGAACGCCGACCATGACGATCCCTTCGCCTTTTTGGGCATGCGCCAGGATAACGGCGTGGTGGTGGTCCGCACCATGCAACCGCGCGCCGCCAAGGTCAGCGTCGTCGATGCCGTGACCGGCGTTGTCGTCGCCGAGTTGCCGCGCCTGCGTGAGCAAGGCTTCTTCTGTGGCCCGGTTGGCGGCAAGGCGCCGTTCGCCTATCGCCTGCTGCTGGATTACGGCAACGGTGTGTCCGAGCAAATCGAAGATCCCTATCGCTTCCCGCCGGTGCTGGGCGATTTGGATCTGCATCTGTTCGGCGAAGGCTCGCATCTGCACCTGTACCGCCACATGGGCGCGCATGTGAAGACCATTGACGGCGTTGTCGGGGTGTCCTTCGCCGTCTGGGCGCCGAATGCGCGCCATGTCTCGGTGGTTGGCGACTTCAATCACTGGGATGGCCGCGTCCATTCCATGCGGGTGCGCCACGGCGTCGGGGTGTGGGAGCTGTTCATCCCCGGTCTGGGCGAAGGCGCGCTTTATAAATACGAGATCAAGGCCGCCGATGGCCGCCTGCTGCCGCAGAAATGCGACCCCTACGGTTTCTCCGCCGAGATTCCGCCGCTGACCGCGTCGGTGGTCTACGACCTTAAGGATTACGCCTGGAACGACGCCAAGTGGATGGAGCGCCGCCAATCGACGGTCGCCCGTGAAGCGCCGATGTCGATCTACGAGGTGCATCTGGGATCGTGGAAGCGGGTGCCCGACGAGGCCAACCGCTCGATGAGCTATCGTGAATTGGCCGAAGACCTGGGCGCTTATGTCAAGGACATGGGCTTTACCCATATCGAACTGCTGCCGGTTCACGAACACCCGTTCACCGGATCCTGGGGCTATCAGCCGATCGGCCTCTACGCGCCGCCCAGCCGCTTCGGCTCGCCCGACGATTTCCGCTGGTTCGTC
>DATGZW010000447.1:0-3247 GCA_035297005.1 Patescibacteria group bacterium | reverse complement strand
GACGGTCCAACCGGCCCTCGGCTTTCTCAACGGCGATATGCGCCAGGGTCTGCACCGTCTTGCCCAAGCCCATGTCGTCGGCCAGCACGCCGCCCAGCCCGGCGCTGCGCAGAAGCTGCATCCATTCCAAACCAGACTGCTGATAGGGCCGCAGGCTGCCGGTAAACAAAGAGGGCAGGGCCACCGGCGGCAGGCCGGCATGGTCCTTGAGTTGACGCCCCAAGGCGCGCAAGGACTCGTCGCCGCGCCACACCACCCCGACCGCGCCCGCCGCGAAATCAGCCAGATCCGCCGCATCGGTGCGGGTCAGGTGCAGCACGCCATCGACCGGTTCGCGTCCCGCCGCGAACAATCCGGCCAGAGCGGCCAGGATCGGCCGCAATTGAGCGAAGGGCAGGGGGAGAATACGGCCGTCGTTCAGCCGCAGCCGCAGCGAGGTATCGTCCAAGGCGTCATCGGTGAGGAAGGTGTCCATCGCCTCGCCGGGGATTTGCCGCAGCACCTTGAGCAGCGCTGGCAGGATATCGACACGCTGACCATCGACCGGCACCCCCAGATGCAGTTCGAACCAATCGATGCCCGATCCATTTTCCAGCGCTGCTTCGATGGCGCCATCGGCCTGGGCCATGCGGTAGGGAAAGCTCGCGTCCAACTCGACGCGCCAACCGGCGGCCCGCAGGGCGGAAACGTCGCGGTCGGCAAAGTCGATCCACAGGTCTTCGTCCTGATAGCCGGACTCGTCGCACAGCGCGTAATCGCCCTGGCAATCATTGGGCAAGTTCCACTGATGCAACGGCGTCGCCGGCAGCAGCCCCAACGCCTCCAGCTTGCGCATCGCCTGCTTTTCCGCCTGCGGCCGGCGCAAGACTTCGATCACCGCATCGCCCTTGGCGAATATCGGGGCCGGGCGGCGGTCGTCGGAGGCAACCTCGTGGCCGTCATAAAGGAACGACAGCCGCGCCAAGGTCACGTCGACTTGCACCACCTCGGGGCGGCGGGTGCCCGACCAATAGATGTTCGGCGACAGGCGGCGCTGATGCAGCAGCAGATGCGGCACCGGCACCACTTCGATGCGGCGCGGCGGCGCCAATTCGCGGGGCAGGGGAGGCGGAGCCTTGGGCAAAGTCTCCGTTAATCGTACCCGCACCGTCTTGACCTCGGCAGGTGTCAAAGCCGGAGCCTGCAACAGCATCGCCGCCATGCGCGGAGCCAGATCGGTTTCAACCGGCCCACAGATGCCATCATCGGTATCGATGTACCAGGGCGGAGCGACGGGAACACAAAGTCCGCCGCCAGTCACCACCATGTCGGGCCGCTGCAAGCCTTCGCCGGTCAGACGCCATTCGATGGTCCCGGCGCGCGGCTCACCCGCGCGCAGCAGCGGACCGGCTGGGCTTTCCCAATAACAACGCCCGGTCGCCAGCATCTGCGCCAGCAGGTCGGCACCCTCTTCGCCTTCCAAGCGGCGCGCTTCAAAGTCGCCGCTGCGGTAAACGGTGGTGCGGCCCAAGCGGCGCAGCAGGGCGTAATCCGAGGGGCGCAGGTATTGCGGCGGCTTGGGATCGAGGATGTTCGCCGCCGAAAATGACCGCACATCGGTCGAAAACGCGCCGCCTTTGAGCTGCCGCACCGACGCCGGCGCCACCGCCAGACGGGTGCCGCCAGGAGCCGGCAGCAGCAGATACAGCAAGCGTTGGCGCAGTTCAGGCGGATAGTCCTCGCCCGCCGATTTGGCCGCCCGCTCCATCTGCGCCAGCCAATCGATGACCCCCGCCGACAGCGTTTGCCCGTTTGCCGCCCGCGCCTGACCGTTTTCGCAGTCGGCGACCGCCTGGATCAGCACGGCGACGGCGTGCTTGCAATCGAAACCCACCGGGCAGGTGCATTCACTGCCGATGACGGTGCGGCCATTGGCCATCCGGGAAATCCGCGCCGAAACGGCATAGGGCTTGCGCAGGCTGCCCTGCACCTCGCCTTCGACCTCGTCGCCGGAGGCCGAGATGCGGGCGAAGCGGACCCGCCGGGAGCGCTGATAGCTCCAGCCCCGATCAAAGGTGCCGGGATCGAAGGCGCGGCGGATGTCGTCGATGGTCAGATTGAAACGTGCCACTTTTGCCGCCTTGATCGTTTGCGGGGCTGCCGCCCCGGTCCCTGTTTGGGACAAAGTCCCAAACCCTCATTCTTTATCATAAGAAAAAGGAGGTCTGAAGCATTGCTCCAGGCGGGGAAGGGCGGCAGCCCTCGCGTAAGCGAATTGGGAGAGGCCTCAGCCCCCGGCTTTGCCGCCGACCATGACCAGGGTCTTCGGCACCGGCGGCTTCGAGGGATGTAAGATCAGACCGCCACGGGTGGTCTCGATCTTCATGTCGCGATAGACGGTCTGCACGTCGGGCAGGGCCTCGCGCACCTTGGCGGCGACTTTGTTGATGTCGCCGGCAGCGGCAAAGGTAGCGGCAATCTGGGTCCAGTTCAGACGCAGCGGACGGCCCAGACGCGGCAGCCGCCACGCCGCCCAGGCGTAAAGATCAAGCTTGAGCGAACTGCCCGACAGATAGCTGATGGCATGGTCGGACAACGGCACCGCATGTTCGCGAAGATGCTCGTGGAAGCGGTCGGTCAGTTCGATCTCTTCCAGCCACGGGCCATCCTCGGTCGCCCAGAAATGCAGCTTGTCGGCAATCTGGGTGTCGCTGATACCCAAACCGCCGCCTTCGGTTTCGAACTGGAAGCTGAAACGGGCGCGGCCCAGACGCAGGGTTTGTTCCTTGATCGGGGCGATGGTGCCATGCTCGCCACCCGACACCGACAGGCCGAGGCGGCGCATCCAGGCACTCATCGAGCGGCCCAGATGGACTTGGCGCGACTTGATGCCCTCGGTCGAAACATGCATGAAGATCAGCCGGGCTTTGGTGCCATAGGGAACACCAACCCATTTCGACTTGCCGCTGGCTTGATCGATCACCGTGCCCGGTTCAACCACCAGATGGAAGCGGCCATTGCTGCGCTGCCAGGGTTCGTCGTTGCGCACCGGGCGGCTATGCGGCAATCCGGTCTGGCACAACCCGGCATGCAGGAAGGCGACATCATCCATGCTGAGGTCGCTCATCGAGGCGTGAGCGGCGGCGATGCGACGGCGTTCCTGCTTGAGAGCGGCGCCGGTTAGGCGACCTTCGGCAATCGCCAACAGCTGATCGAAGCCGAACAGCTCAAGCTGATTGTGGACGCTTTGCTCGTCCTCGCCGATAAT
>DATGZW010000446.1:0-3937 GCA_035297005.1 Patescibacteria group bacterium | reverse complement strand
AACGCCCAACCACCTCGGACTTGCCGCGCTTGATGGCGGGATCATAGACGGTGCGGATAACCTGGATAACCCGGCGGCGTTCGCGGAACTGCATCGGTATGCTCCTGCCTTAAGTTGGACGGCCTACCGCCAATCCATGGGCCGTATAGTAACACTTTCGCGGCCTTCATCAAGCCCATCGATGGGCCGTATAGGGGCTTCGGGCAAAATGTCATAATCGGCCCAACTCAAAATTGTGTTTGGCGGTAAAGGGGGTATCCCGACGTTGGCAGGTCTTTTTTTCGCAAGCTCGGCCATGATCGTCAAAGTTTCGGCGTAATTGGATGGCATAACATCGTCGTGATTTGGCGCTGTGGCGGAACAAACGGGGCGGCGCACCCGAAAGCCCCTAAAGGAGGAGGGGGGTCATGGAAACAAATACTTGGTCAATCGGAGTAATGGTTAAAAAAGTACTTATGGCTTTGGCCTGCGTCGTGGTGCTGGGCGGTGTCGCCGCCGGTCCGGCACGCGCCGACGACGGTCGGGACCATCGTCACGAGCATGGACGCGACCACAGGCACGATCACGACCGCGACCGCGACCGCCATTGGCGCGAGCGGCATTGGCGGGAGGCGCATGGGCGTCCCGTCTATGGGGTCTATGGTTACGCCCCGCCGACGGTCGTCTATGCGCCGCCTCCGCCGCCGCCATCGGTGAGTTTCGTCTTCCCCATCCGCTGAACCGGCAGCGCCGCAGCCGGGACGAGGTGATTTGGTCGCCCCGCCCGGCTTGCGGGCTCGTCCGCCGCGCGCTATGACGGACGCCGATGAGGCGGAGGGCGCGAGATGGACAACTGGACCGAGGGCTATGTCGCCGAGATCGACTACGCCCAAGCCTATTACGCCGAAATGGCGCCGGCGCATCTGTCCTTCGCCTTGCTGCTTAACGGCCTGCGTCCGCCGGTCGAAGCGGGAGCCGGCTTCGCCTATGCCGAGCTGGGTTGCGGCCAGGGGCTGACCTCGAACTTGCTGGCCAGTCTGCATCCCGGCTCACGTTTCGAGGCGATGGATTTCCTGCCCTCGCATATCGCCGGAGCCCGCCGTTTGGCCGCCGAGTGCGGCAGCCTCAATGCTCATTTCAGCGATGACAGCTTCGCCGAGTTCGCCAGCCATGACGGCGCAGATTTCGACATCATCGCCCTGCATGGGGTGTGGTCGTGGGTCAGCGCCGAGAACCGCCGCGCTCTGGTGCAGATTCTCCGTCGGCGGCTGAAGCCGGGCGGCGTGGTCTATGTCAGCTATAACTGCTTGCCGGGATGGGCGGCGCATATGCCGATCCGCCAGTTGCTGCGCCAGCATGTGGAGACCTCGTCGGCGCCGATGGAGGAGCGTATCGGCAACGCTCTGCGTTTCGTCCATGGCTTGGCCGAGATGGACAGCGGCTATTTCGCCCAAGTGCCCAGCGCCGCCGCTCATCTGAACGGGCTGGATGGGAAATCCGACAGCTATATCGCCCATGAATATCTGAACCGCGATTGGGCTCCGTTCTATCACGCCGATGTCGCCCGCGATTTGGCGGCGGCAAAGTTGACCTATGGCGCTTCGGCGACGTTGTTCGACAATGACGATGCTTGGAGCCTGGACGCCGCCGCGCAGGCCCGCCTCAAGGCCACCGACGATCTCACCTTGCGCGAAACCCTGCGCGACACCCTGAGCTATCGGCGCTTCCGCCGGGATATCTTCGTCAAGGGGCCGCAACGCCTGCCTGCCGCCGAGCGCGAAGCGCTATTGCGGGCCACCCGGATCGGGCTATGTGTCGCGGCGGGCGAGGTTCCGCACACGGTCAAGTCGCCCTGCGGCGAGAGACCGGTGCCGGTCGAGTTGATTGACGCGTTGGCACAGGGGCCGCAGACGCTGGACCATCTGGCGCAAGGGGACGACTTCGCCGAGACCTTGCGCGCGGTGGTGATGCTGGTCGGCGAGGGGCTGGCGGTGCCGCTGCCCGGCGGCGATGCGGCCGAGCGGTGCCCCGGTGCGCAGCGCTTCAACGCGGTGGTGCTGCGGCGTAACCGCTATAGCCCCGACATCCGCCAACTGGCCTCGCCAGTCTTGGGCGGCGGGGTAATCGTCGGCTTGGTCGAGCGATTGTTCCTGCTGGCGCGGCTGGACGGAGCCGATCCCGTCGTCTTCGCCTGGAGCGTACTGGCCGAACGCGGCAAGCGGTTGCGGCGCGGCGGCGAGGAACTGGTCAGCGCCGAGGACAACCTGGCTGAGTTGGGGCGGCTATATGGCGCCTTCGAGAGTGGTCGATTGCCGCTGTTGCAGGGATTGGGGATCGCTTAGAAGCCTTATTCCGTCATGCGCGGGCTCGTCCCGCGTATCCTCGCCCCGGTGCACAGCCGGAGGTGCCAAGAGCGCAGGGCGATGGGGCTGCCGAACCGCGTGGGTAGCCGGGACGAGCCCGGCCACGACGACCTAAAACCGAGGGAAACCTCAGATATCAAGTCTGCCGGTTGCCCAGATAGGGCCGCGGTTCCTGCTTGGCCGGATCGGCGCTGGAATCGTTCATGTGGCGGCGGGTTTGCGAGCGCAGGTTCATCGACAGGTTCTGCAACAGCTCGCGCACCAGCGGCGGGCTGTTGCGGATCTTGCCCAGCACGACATCGCGGTCGATCAACACCAGCGTGGTTTCGCAGGTGGCGCGCGCCGTCGCCATGCGCGGTTGATCGTCGATCAGAGCCATCTCGCCGAACAACCGGCCCGGTCCCAGCACGGCCAGCACCCGTTCGACGCCGTCGGGGCCTTTCTTGGCGATCTCGATCTTTCCCGACTGGATGAGATAGGCCCAGTTGCCCACCTCACCCTCGGCGAAGATTTCATCGCCGTCGTAAAAGACGAGGCGGTCATAGATGACTTTTGCGGCCATGCCCTGGCGCCTCGATTCTGGTCGCAACGGTTGTCCGCCATCGTACACAGGACATTGCGGATAAATCAAACGTCCTGCGGCTCGACAGGGTGGTGATAGTCGGTCATCCTGGTCGAAGTGCGGCACGGATGGACGGACGGCATGGCTCGCGACTCTGAGATGGTGGTGCGCAACCGGCAGGCGGCGGAAGCCGGCGATCCGGTGGCCCAGTTCAATCTGGGCAACATGTACCGCCTGGGCTACCAAGTGGCGCGCGACAGCGCTTTGGCGGTGCAGTGGCTGACCAAATCTGCCCGTCAAGGCAATGCCGAGGCCTTGCAGGTGCTGCAACGCTTGGCCGCCGATGGCGTCGATGTGGTGCTGCCGGTCGAAGATCCGCCGCCCGTCGGATTGCCGGTGCCCGAACTCGACACCGATCCGCTGTTTGTCGGCGAGGACTTCACCGATCCCGAGTTGCTGCGTCCCGCCGCCGAAGCTGGCGATGCGGCGGCTCAGGTGGCCTTGGGCAATGCCCATCGCGACCGCCTAAGCGTTCCCGGCAGCTTCGCCGAGGCGCTAAAATGGTATGGCCGCGCCGCCGAGCAGGGCGACGCCAGCGGCCAGTTCGCCCTGGGGGTGATGTATGATCGCGGCTATGGCGTCGCCGCCGACATCGTTCGGGCGCGGGCGTGGTACCACATGGCGGCGCAGCAAGGGCATGCCGACGCCCAATACAATTTAGGCAACATTTTCAATCAGGGACGCGGCGGCAAGGCCGATGCGGCGGTGGCCGCCCAATGGTACGGCAAGGCGGCGGCTCAGGGCGAAGCGGCGGCTTGCTTCGCTTTGGCCACCCTCTATGAAACCGGCCGAGGCGTGGAGCGCGATGAGGCGCGGGCGGTCGAGCTTTACGCTCTGGCCGCCGAACAGGGTGAGCCGGAAGCGCAGTTCAATCTGGCCAACATGCTGCGTCAGGGGCGAGGGGCCGAGGCCGATGCAGGGGAGGCCGCCAGCCTTTATCGCCGCGCCGCCGAGCAAAATCTGGCCGCCGCTC
>DATGZW010000445.1:0-8713 GCA_035297005.1 Patescibacteria group bacterium | reverse complement strand
TGATCGGCCATCCAGCGTTCCTGCTTGGGAGTGCTCAGCCCCACCCAGACGATATCGGCGCCGCTGGCGTTGATCAGGCGGATGACCTCGGCATCCTCTGCCGCCGTCAGCGGGCGGAACGGCGGCGCGTAAGAGCCGACGATCTGCACTTGGGGAAAGTCTTCTAATATTTTGGCGCGCAGGACCGCCAGCGTCTCGTCGGTCGCCCCATAGAGAAAATGCCTCCATCCGAGCCGCTGCGAGGCGTTGAGAAGAAAGGGCATGAATTCCGGCCCGCAGACCCGATCCGCATCGGCATATCCGGCCAATTTCAGCCACCACACCATCGGCATACCATCCGGAATAACCATTCCGGCAGCGTTATGACAAGCCTTGATCGCCGCATCCCGGTGGCTTTCCATGATCCCGTGGACGCCGGTCACACAAACATAACGGTGTTCACTCTGGGCGATCCAGCGAGTGATCTCACGCAAGGCCGTCATGGGATTGACGGCGCTGACGCCGACACCCAGCAGGTTTACCGACGGAACAACGGCTGACGTCATGGTGCGCTCCCAGATCCGATACGGCCAATAATGGTCGCCACGGCGGGATAATGTTACAAATAGCACCGCCAATAAACTAACCTTAGGAAATGACTTACACTATCTACATTCCACATTTGACGATGTTTGACCATATATCCAATGTCATTATTTATACCAACTATAACGCTTACACACTGATAGCTTTTAAATAGTCATAGCCGTCGACCGGGCGACTGGAAATACGATCCAATCGTCCGGTACCGAGGTCGCCGCCGCACTTACGACGAATAGGCCCAATGATCAGTCAGCGGATGCAGACCGGCCGTCCCCGCCGGAATATCGACGAAGCCCAGAGCATGCGCCGGCGACGAGGCCGGAAGCGTGTAGTTGCCCTGCGCCGGTGCGGTGAATTGCGGATCGGCAACGGTCGGGTGGGCATCCTGGGTGGGCGGGCTATTGGGGAACACAGCGCCTTTGACCGCATCCCAGTAGAGATTCCCCGAAATCGTCGGCGAACCGCCATTCAGGTAATCATAGGCATGCGGGGTCGGGCTGGAGGAGGTGATCAGATTCTTGGTGATAACATTGGCCTGCATGCCGTCACCCAGCGAGGCGTATTGCGGATCGTCCTGGATCAGGGCAAACCCAGTGTTCCCCGCGCCAAGATCGGCGATGTTGTTGGTGATGGTGTTGTGATCGCCGCCATGGATCTGGATGGCGTCGGTGCCGCTGCCGGAAATCACATTGTTTTGAACGGTCACCCCGCTGGTCATGTCGTCGAGGTAGATCCCCATCGTATGCGCCGAGCTGGGGCCGTAATTGGTGATCACGTTGTTGGCGATCGTCATCTGGGTGTCGGCATGGCTACGCCCCAACACATAGATCGCTCCGGTGTCGTCCGACGACTGGTTGGTGTTGGTCAGCACATTGTAGCTGACATTGTTGCCGACATTGATGGTGGTGCCGTCCCAATTTTCGACACCGATCCCCATGCCGGCGGTGTTTTCGACCTGATTATGGGTCACCGTGTTGTTGTCGACGCCATGCATGAAGATGCCGCCGCCTTGGGTGTTAAGGCCTCCGGTGCCGTTGATCAGGTTGCTGTCGATCGTGTTGTTGTTGCTGCTGTCCTGAATCTCCATGCCGCTTAGCGCCGAGTGGTCGATCTCGTTGCCCGAAACGGTGTTGCTCGACGCATTGATCAGCCGCAGGCCGTTCTCGTTGTTGGTGAACAGGTTCCCCACGATCTGGTCGTTGCTGGAGTTCTGCGCGACGACCGCATAGTCGGAAGCATGGGTGAAGGTCAGCCCGTCGACCGTCACATTATTGGCGCCATTGATGTTCAACAACGTGCCGAGATTGGCGGAGGTACCGTCAAGGACCGGGTGGGTGCCGGGAGCAGCCAGGATCGACAGGCCGGAATCCGCCGTCCCCAGGTTCACCGTCGCGCCAAGCTGGTAGGTGCCGTCGCCGAGATAGATGGTGTGGATACCGCTGGCCTCGGCCGCCTGAATGGCGTGGCCCAGCGTGGCGAAACCGGCCGTGGCCGACATGCCGTTGGCCGAGTCGCTGCCGCCGGTCTCGACATAATAGCCCTGTACCACCGGGGCCGGAGTGGGCGCGGACGGCGTGGCGGGCTCCGGAGCCGGTGCCGTGGTAGCGACAGGCGCCGGTTCCGGGGCAGAAGTGGGTGCCGTAGTGGCGACTGGTGCTGGCTCTGGTGCTGGTGCTGGTGCCGTAGTAACGACGGGCGTCGGCTCCGGGGTGGCGACGGGCGTCGGCGCGGACGCATGGGAGGCAAAGTCGCTAGCCGGCAGATGAAAATCGAGGAAGCCGTTCCACGGCATTTCCGCCTGCCCCGGCAGTACGGAGCCGCCAGCAACGTGATAGGTCGCATGCGAATCGGTGGGATTGAAGCTCTGTCCGTCGATGGACAAAGAACTCACCGTCAGATTCCGGTCCTCGGTCCCAATCACCGCGTCGTTGTTGTAGTGGATCTGGACGTCGTGCGGACGATCAGGGGCCAAATGGGCAGAAAAAGTATAAGGCTGATCGGTAGTGGTGACGGTCGCCCCGCCGATCCGGTGTCCATCCACCGTAACATAGAAATGCGCCTCCACTCCGGCAGCCGAGGTGCCGGAGGCATCGACGATGATCGTGTCCTTGGGTGTTGATGCTGTCATAGCTATCGACCTGCTATCCTGTATAAATGTTAACGGCTCATTGACCATTTCATTATCAAATGGAACAGTTATCATTTGGTATAGATCGATCATTTTTACAGACCACCCACATCAGAGGCAGATTAGACGCGCCATCTTGAGTAATATTTATATATTACTATTTCCAATGATGCGATTTGGCAACTACCCCCTTTTTGCTAACTACCCCGTTACCGATTCGGCCAATGGCATCTTTGCCTTGTAGCCGCCTGCGGTCAGGTGGTCGCACAGACGCAGCCCCAGCGCGATGGCGGTCAAGGTGCAGTTGGGGAAGCCGCTGCTCGGCATGACGGCGGCCCCGGCGACGGACAGGCCATCGACGCCATGGACCGCCAAATTGGCATCGACCACGCCGTCTTGCGCGCTCCGCCCCATGCGCGCCCCGCCCATCTGATGATAAGTATCCTCGGCGGTGGCAAGGTAGGCCGGATCGCGCGCCACCAACGCCGGATCAAGACGGATATCGGCGATCCCCGCCGTGGACATGGCATCGCGCACCCGCTCGGCGAAATAGGCGATACTGTTCAATTCGCTGCCATCGACAGCCCAATGGACATCGACCATCGGCATATCCAAAGCATCGCGTTCGTGCCGCAGGGTGATCCGACTTTCCCGCAAAGGAACCTGCTCCGAGGTGACGCGCAGCAGAATGGACGCACTCGACGGATGAAAGGTCCGATTTGCCCGGAAATACCGATACGCCAAAGGAAGCGCGACCTTCGCCAAGGCGATGGCATGCAACGGCACTGTCCAGAAGCCCGGCTCCAGTTTTCCGCTTAGGATCGATTTGATGAACAGCTTCAGGTTTCGCGCGTTTTCGGCATAGGACGTCTTGAAGATCATGGAACCGGCGACACCAAGAAGCTTGTGGTCCCGTTGCGCATCCTCCGTCAGCTTTATCTTGGGGTTATATTTATAGCCATCGAAGAACATGTTCTCGAACAGGTCGTTAAAACGCTTGCGGTCCTTTGGGTAGACATTGCCCGCCGTGCTGTCCAGATGATCCAGATAGCCGCGCCCCAGCCAGGGATTATCGCTCCACGGCATCGACCGCCCCGCCACATCGGGCAGCAGCAGCAACCGCGCAATCTCAATGGTGCCGCAGGCCAAGATGGTGTGGCGCGCCGAAACGCGGCCCCGTCGCCCGCCGAAACACCGCAGGTGGATATGCTCGATGCGCCGCCGTGATTCGTTCAACTCGAAGCCGCAGACATTGGCGTGCAGCAGGGTGGTAATCTTGGCCCCGGCAAGATCCGCCTGAAAATGCCTGGCAAAATTGGTGGTCTTGATCCATCGGGTCAGAAACATCTCAAGATCGCCATCCAGATCCGGCGGGCGGGTGCCGGCCCGCGCCCATACCGCTGCGTCGGTCGCCTCGCCCCCGTCCATCTTCAACATGGTCATTGCGCGATCGTAATAAGAATTAAGGGTCGCCCGGCCGAAGGGCCAGCCTTCGCAATGCGCCCAGGGACGATCCTCGAAGACGATGGGGTCGAAGGGGACGAGTTGCCCGCCCCAAAACTTCGTCGTCCCGCCCAAAAGGCGGAAGCGCCCGGACTGCAAGCCCTCCAACTTGAAGCCAGAGGAACGGGCATTGTTGAAGATATCCTGCGAGCGCACCTCAAGATTAGCGCCACCGGCCTCGATCAAAATAACGTCGCGCCCCTTGCGGGACAGTTCCGCAGCCATGGCAATCCCCACAGCCCCTGCCCCAATGATCGCGATCTCGCAAGAGAACTCCGCCGGCATATCCGTTTTTTCAAGATCAATAATAGACATCGTCATCTTCCCCGATATTGGCGACGAAGGATTCTTGCGAAATTGGCGCGGAACACCATCATCACACCGCAACGCGGAATGACATGCAAATTAGGATTAGGATTGTTCCTGATCACGGATGGAGTACTACGGGAGGACCGACGCTGCTCCATCTGAGCTTGCCGTCGTCACCCCAAGGGAACCGATCCGGGGCTCTCGCTCGACGGCAGCACCAATGCACCGCTGTCTTTCGGCAGACAAATCGGCGCCTCGCTGCGCAGAAGGCCGGCATATTGGCGAATGGTGTGCTCGACCGGCAGGTGAACCCCGTTCAGCAGGACGATCACCGGCAGGCAGAGCAAAGCCAGCCCGCGCAGACACTGCTGAGGCGACGGCTCGATACCTGGATAACGGCGGCAGACGGCCAAAACACCCGCCCCCAGAACGCCGCCGGCCACCACTTCCTGCCAGCTATGGAACCCGAGACGCACCCGGCTAGCTCCGATAGCCATAATCAGCACCAGCGCCCCAACGCCCACCAGCCGCGACCGCCAGGAGTCCAGAGGCCGCGCCACCGCCTGCGCCAGCAAGCCGTACACCACCGCCGACATGGCGACATGGCCGCTGGGGCTACGGATGTGAAATAGCGGAACGACCGGCCCGCAGCCGATCAACAGCATTTTAAGCCCGGCGACGAGCAGACCGGTAGCCCCGACCGCGCCCAGGAAAACCACCGCCGAGGCTCTCCAGCCCGCCACGGCGAAATACAACGATCCGACCAACGTCAGGGGAAGGAGGATTGCGGGGTCGCCAAGATCGGTGATGGTGCTCAACAAGCTGTGCATGATCGCTCTTGCGTGGTTGCATTCATGCGCCAAGACGGGCGGCACAGGCCATGCGCGCCGCCCGTCTTGCGATCCTTCGGAGGCCGCCGCTACTGCGGAAAGTAGCGGCGCAGCTGATCGATATAATAGGTGTTGGCGGTATAGGATTTGAGGTTCGCCATATCGGCCATGGTCAGCAGCACCCCGGCGATATCTCCGCCCGCACTGACGATTTGACGGATGGCCGGCATCACTGCGGTAATGCGGGTATGCCGCCAGCGCACCGCGACCACCACCTTGTCGACCAGCCGGCACAGGCTGCGCGTATCGGACACCGCCAACACCGGAGCCGAGTCCAGGATAATCAGGTCATAACTGAGCGACAGCGCCGCCAGCAGCCGCCGCATGTTGTCCGAACCCAAAACATCGGGCGGATTGGGCGCATGCGCGCCAGCCGGCAACACGAAGGCGGCTGATAGCGGATCGCGCACCACCACATCGGCGACGCTGAAATCACCCAGCAGATGATCGATCAAGCCCGGTTCGTTCGACAGCTTCATCAGGTTCGACAGACTGCGGCGGCGCAGGTCGCAATCAATCAGCAGCACGCGCTTGCCGGCCTCCGCCATCAGCCGGGCCAGCGAGACGCTCACCGTGGTTTTGCCCTCGCCGGGCAGGCTGGAGGTAATCAGGATGCGTTTGGGCGTGTGATCCACGTCGGACAGCATCAGGCTGGTATGAATGCTGCGAATCGCCTCGGCAAAGGGCGACAGCGGCTTGTCGATCGCATAGGCTGCCGCAACGCCCCGCGCCATGCGCTTGCGCAACCCCGGCACGAAGCCCAAAGCCGGGAAGCCCAGCAGGCGTTCGACCTGATCCAGATCACGGATACCCTGGTCCAGGCTTTCGACGGCAAACACCAAAAGACCGGCGGCGACAGCGGCAGCGGCCAGGGAAATCAGGAACAGCAACGGCTTGTTGGGAAAGGCCGGCTTCTGCGGCACGTCGGCATGCGCGATGATTTCGGCATCGGCTTTCTGCAAACCGCTTTCCACATTGGTTTCGCGGGCACGGGCCAGCACCCGGTCGAACAGGGCGCGGGTGGCCTCCGCCTCATGCTGCTGCGCCTGAATATCGACGCTCGCCGCGCCGATCTTCGCCGCTTGCTCCTGCAACCCGGCCAAGCCTTGCCGCAACGCCGCCTCGCGCGAGCGCGCCGCATCGGCTTCGGCCCGTAGCGAACCGACGACCCGCGCGGTTTCATTGTCCAACGCGCTGTTGAGGGCAGCGAGTTCGGCCCGCAGCTTGACCAGCATCTGGTTGTTGTCGCCGAAGGTCTGCTGAGCGTTCGACAGCTTGCGCAGCAAGTCGATGCGGTCTTCGCGCAGGCGCTGGATGACCGGCGACACCATCACTTCGCCGACGGCATCCGACGAGCCGCCTTGCTGCACTTGGCGCAACCGGCTTTCCGCCCGCATACGGTCGGACTGGGCTTGCATCAGCTGTTCGCTGAGGGTGGAAATCTGCTCGGTCTTCAGCCCCACCACACGGCCCTCGGAGATCCCGGCGTCGGTCTTGCGCTGTTGCACCGCGCGGTCGGTCTCGACCACCTGCGCCCGCAATTCGCCAAGCCGATCGGTCAGCCAGCGATTGGCCTGAGCGCTGGCCTGCACCTTGGCCTCCAACTGACCGGCGATATAGCTGTCGGCCACGGTGTTGGCGACAGCGGCGGCCAACTTGGCGTCGGGCGATTCGAAGGCCACGCCGACGGCGCGTGATCGCCCCTTGGCGGTGACGGTCAAATGCTCCATGACCGCATCGACGGCACGGGATCGGCCCAGTTCCTCATCGGCGCCGACTGCCCCTTTTTCCGGATCGGGCGTGCTGGTCGGCAGCAGTTCGACAATCGGCGCCATCGCCGCACCAGTCCGGCGCAACAGGCGGGCACTCCAGGTTTCCGGCCGTAGCGCCGTATTGATGCGGGCATCCTTGTCCAACCGCAGCGTCTCCACCACCGTCTTGGCGATGCGCCGCGAGCGTAGAATTTGGATCTCGCTCTCTGTCGTTTCGGTATCGTTACCTTGTACGGCGGCTTGGATATCCAGCAATGTCGGTTGGTGGTCGCCCACCAGCAGCAGTGCTTCGGCGCTGTAGCGCGGCCCCAAGCTGTCGATGGTGATCCAGGCCACCGCCGTCAGCAAAACCATCGTTGCGATGATCATCAAGCGGCGGCGGACAAGAAGACGCCCGAAACCGGCCAGGTCGAGAGTCCCCGTGGCCTGATTGTCGTCATGCGGCTCGAAAGGCGCCATCGCGGGTCTCGGCCAAGGCTGGGGGGCAAGTTCAGATCGCATCGGGTTCTCTCCACAGTCGCCTACCAAGGACAACAATAGGTGGAGTTTAATAAGTATATTTTTTCGATAAATCAATTATCACATAATATAGCCCACGCCATAACCACACATGAACACCCACTACCGGATCATTGGCCACAGTATTTTTCATATCCCATATCGCAGGGAAGAGCATGCCCATGACATCTTAGTCCAATGACACAGGATATTCGATCAACCCGCCCATGCAGCCATCCCGGCTAGGGCAGAAGCGGCATTGTCGGCAAACCCGCGTGGTGGCAACGATAGGGAGCATTCCAAGCGTCGCCCTACGCCGATAACGCCGCAGGACTCTGAAAGGATAGCTGCCGTGCCGATCAAAACAGCGCTGCTGATGAATTTCATAGCACCCTATCGCGTCCCCCTGTTCGAAGCCCTGCGCGACCGGATCGGTGCATTGCGCATCTTCATCTCGACACGGATGGAGGCCGACCGCCCCTGGGTGCCCGACTGGCACGATCTGGATGTCGTCGTGCAAAAAACGCTGACCGTTCCCTATCGTTTCGGCAAGGCCGGCGGCTTCGTCCGCCAGCTTTATCTGCACTTCCCCTACGACACCCTGCCGCAGTTGTGGCGCTATGATCCGGATGTCGTCGTGACCGGAGAATTTGGCCTGCGCTCGCTGCAAGCGGCGCTTTATCGCCGATTACGCCCGAAAAGCCGCCTGATCGTCTGGGCTACCCTATCCGAGTACACCGAAAGGAATTGGGGCCGCGCCCGCCTGGCTTTGCGCCGGTTCATTTTACGCAGCACCGATGGCGTCATCGTCAACGGGGCCAGTGGGGCGCGCTACATTTCGGGGATCGGCTTTCACGGCCCCATCTTCACCATGAACCAACCCATCGACGTCAGCCGGCTCGCCCAATTGCCGCTCGCCCGCCCGCCCGAGGACGCGCGCCGGCTGATTTATTGCGGCCGCCTGATCGGGCTAAAAGGGGTGGGCGAGCTTCAAAAGGAACTGGCCGCCTGGGCCGGACGCCACCCCGAGC
>DATGZW010000444.1:0-2192 GCA_035297005.1 Patescibacteria group bacterium | reverse complement strand
TCGACCAGGTTTTCCTTGTCGCCATCACGCACCGAGACGAAGGCGGTGCCTTCGGTCGGCAGGCGGGTGCCGCTGCCCAGCTGGGATTTGGCGAAGGCGCGGGGGAAATCGGTGTCGATGCCCATCACTTCGCCGGTCGATTTCATCTCCGGCCCCAGCAGAATATCGACGCCGGGGAAGCGGGCGAAGGGGAATACCGCTTCCTTGACCGCGACATGCTTCAGCTTCTTATCGACCAGATTGAATGAGGCCAAGCTTTCGCCGGCCATGATGCGGGCGGCGATCTTGGCGATCGGAACCCCCGTGGCCTTGGCGACGAAGGGCACCGTGCGGCTGGCGCGCGGGTTGACTTCCAGCACGTAGATGTCGCCGTCCTTGACCGCGAACTGCACGTTCATCAGGCCGATGACGTTGAGCGCGCGGGCCATGTCGCCGGTCTGGCGCTTGATCTCGGCGATCATCTCGTCGGACAGCGAATGCGGCGGCAGCGAACAGGCGGAGTCGCCCGAATGGATGCCGGCCTCTTCGATGTGTTCCATGATGCCGGCGACGAAGACGTCCTTGCCATCGGCCAGACAGTCCACATCGACCTCGATGGCGTCCGACAGATAAAGATCGATCAGCACCGGGTTGTTGCCGGTCACCAGCACGGCGTCGCGCATGTAGCGCTCCAGCCCTTCATGGTCGTGGACGATGCGCATGGCGCGTCCGCCCAGCACATAAGACGGGCGGATGACCACCGGATAACCGATGCGCTCGGCCACCAGCTTGGCTTCGTCCAGGCTGCGGGCGGTGCCGTTGGCCGGCTGACGCAGGCCCAGCTTGTGCAGCAGAGTCTGGAAGCGCTCGCGGTCCTCGGCCAGATCGATGGCGTCGGGCGAGGTGCCGAGGATCGGAATGCCGGCCTGTTCCAAAGCAGCGGCCAGCTTCAAGGGCGTCTGCCCGCCGAACTGCACGATCACACCCAGCACGCGGCCATTGGTCTGTTCCTTGCGGACCAGATCGATGACCGTCTCGGCGGTCAGCGGCTCGAAATACAGGCGGTCCGAGGTGTCGTAATCGGTCGAGACGGTTTCCGGGTTGCAGTTGACCATGATGGTCTCGCGCCCGGCTTCGGACAGCGCATAGGCGGCATGGACGCAGCAGTAATCGAACTCGATGCCCTGGCCGATGCGGTTGGGACCGCCGCCGAGGATGATCACCTTGTCGCGGTCGGACGGATCGGACTCGCAATCGCCCGGCTGCACGCCGTCGCCTTCGTAGCAGGAATACATATAGGGCGTGCGCGAGGGGAACTCGCCAGCGCAGGTGTCGATGCGCTTATACACCGGTTTGACGTTCAGGATCTCGCGGCGGAACGTCGTCTCGACCAGCGTCTTGCCGGATAGCTGCGACAGCCGCTCGTCGGAAAAGCCCATCTTCTTCAGGCGCAGCAGGCCGGCGGCGTCGATCGGAAGGCCCTTTTTGCGGACCTCCTCCTCGGCGGCGACGAGGCCTTGGATCTGCTGAAGGAACCACTTGTCGTAGAAGCAGCAGTTCTGAATCTCTTCCAGCGACAACCCGTGGCGGAAGGCCTGGGCGATGACCAGCAAGCGGTCGGCGCGCGGCTGCGACAACACGGCCTTGACGGCATCCTTGTTGCGGCCGCCATCGGCGCCGGAAATCTCGATTTCATTCAAACCGGTCAGGCCGGTTTCCATCGAGCGCAGGCCCTTTTGCAGGCTTTCCTGGAAGGTGCGGCCGATGCTCATCGCCTCGCCCACCGACTTCATCGAGGTGGTCAGCAGCGGATCGGCGCCGGGGAACTTCTCGAAGGTGAAGCGGGGGATCTTGGTGACGACGTAATCGATGGTCGGTTCGAACGACGCCGGGGTAACGCCGGTGATGTCGTTCAGCAGCTCGTCCAGCGTATAGCCGACGGCCAGCTTGGCGGCGATCTTGGCGATGGGAAAGCCGGTCGCCTTCGACGCCAGGGCCGAGGAGCGCGACACGCGCGGGTTCATCTCGATGACGGTCATGCGGCCATCGGCGGGGTTGACGGCGAACTGCACGTTCGAGCCACCGGTATCGACGCCGATCTCGCGCAGCACCGCCAGCGAGGCGTCGCGCATGATCTGGTATTCTTTATCGGTCAGCGTCAGCGCCGGGGCGACGGTGATCGAATCGCCGGTATGCACGCCCATCGGATCGAT
>DATGZW010000443.1:0-3009 GCA_035297005.1 Patescibacteria group bacterium | reverse complement strand
GCCGGAAACCTGGAGCCGATTGCGCGAGCGTTATGCCCTCGGCGGCGATCACTACGATCCCCGCGCCAACATTCTGGCCGGCACAGCCTATCTGCGGGAGATGTTCGACCGCTACGGTTCGCCCGGCTTCCTGGTCGCCTACAATGCGGGGCCAGGGCGCTATGACGACTACCGCGCTTCCGGTCGACCGCTGCCGGTCGAGACGCGGAGCTACCTCGCGGCCCTTCTGCCGATGATCGGCGACGGGGCGGTCGGCGGTAATCTTGTCGCCAAATCCACCGCACGCTCCTGGACCATGGCGCCGCTGTTCGTCGTGCGGAGTGAAGACGCTTCGGTCGGCAAACCCATCGCCGTGACGCTGTTCGTCGGGCCGTGGCGGGCCGCCTTGCCAGTGGCTCCGAACGCTCCGTCATCTGGCCCCGAGCGGTGAGCGCACGGCCGATCCGATGTGCAGATGGAACGGTATGACATTCGGGGGAAGCGATGGTCAGGACGGCAAAGGCGACAAAAAAAGGGGAGGGCAAGATAAAAGCGAATGGCACTACGTTGCTTCCATTCGCCGGATTGTTGTTGTCTGCACATTGGTTAGCGCGGCACCGTCCAGGTGACGGCACAGTGCCGCGCCTTCCTGGAATTCCCTCGTTTGCGGGCTTTCGGGCGGCACCAAGACCAGTTTCTCGCCGATGAGCCAGGACGACGAGGATCGTTTCCGCCCCCGGACCGGCCGCATCCGCTTCGATGCTCCCATCGGCAAGCCCGCGCCCAGCTTCTTCTCCAAGGTGCGCAAGGTTGCCCGACAGCATGGTCTCAAACCGTCGGCAGGATCACCGAAGGGCAAGGGGCGAACGGTCAAAGCGAAGCGGGGCGTCACCCGTGGGCGCGGCGCCGCCTTCGTCCGCTCCCGCACTCTCGGTTCGGGTTGGAGCCACCCGCGGCCCGGCACGCGCCGCGTCGTGGTCAAGGCCCGCTTCGTCCGGGCAGCCGGCAAGGGCGGGCGCGCCGCCGCCCATCTGCGCTATATCCAGCGGGACGGCACCTCGCGCGACGGTGAACGCGGTCAGCTTTATTCCGGTACGCAGGATCGGGCCGATGGCGCCGCCTTCCTTGAGCGCGGCGCCGATGATCGCCACCAGTTCCGTTTCATCGTGGCGCCGGAGGATGGCGCCGACCTGTCCGACCTCACCAGCTTTACCCGCGATCTGATGGGTCAGGTCGAGCAGGACCTGGGCACACAGCTCGACTGGGTGGCGGTCAACCATTTCAACACCGGCCATCCCCATGTCCATGTCGTCGTCAATGGCCGCGACGAGCTGGGCGAGGATCTGGTCATCAACGGCGACTACATCGCCCACGGCGTCCGCGAGCGGGCCAGCGAGTTGGTGACGCTGGAGCTGGGGCAGGTTACCGAGATCAAACAGCAGCGCAAGCTGGCCGCCGAGATCGATCAGGACCGTTTCACCCGTATCGACCGGGCGTTGATCGCCGAAGCTGGGGATGGCGTTCTCGACCTGCGGCATGAACCGGCCGATCCACGCGGCGTTGCCGATCGTGCCTTGCGATTGGTCCGGCTCGGCAAGCTGAAGCGCATGGGGCTCGCCACCGAACTGGCTCCTGGTCGCTGGGAATTGAGTGAGCGGCTGGAGCCGACCTTGCGCGAGTTGGGCGAGCGCGGCGACATCGTCAAGACCATGCAACGGGCTCTGCGGGCCGAAGGCCGGGAACGCGATCCGGCTGGCTTCCAAATTCACGATGGTGTTCCGACTGAGCCGATCATCGGTCGCGTCATCGACAAGCATCTGACCGAAGAACTGGGGGAGAAGCTGACCCTGATTGTCGACGGCATTGATGGCCGCAGCCATCATGTCGCCAACATCGATCCGGCGCGGGTGGAGGATGCCCACATCGGCAGCATCATTGAAATCGCTCCGGTTGCGGCAGGGCGCCGTCCCGCCGACCAGGCCATCGTCGGCATGGTGGAGGAGGGCGTCTATCGGCCAAGCCGTCATCTGGAGCAGGCGCGCTTTGAGGGCCGCGTTCCAGGTGGTGATTATGACGGCTTCATCGACGCCCATGTCCGTCGGCTCGAAGCCCTGCGTCGCGCCGATATCGTTGAGCGGATCGACGCCGATCACTGGCGCATCCCGGAGGATTTCGAAAGCCGGGCCGCCGCCTATGACGCCGGTCGCAATCGTCAGGCCCAGATCCGCACGCTTTCGACTTTCGATCTGGAAGCCCAGATCGGTGCCGATGGCGCGACCTGGCTTGATCGCCGTCTGGTCGGGCGCGGTCCGTCCGATCTGGCGCAAACCGGTTTCGGCCAGGAGGTCCAGCAGGCCATGGAGCGGCGGCGCGAACATCTGATCGAGCAGGGCGACGCCACCCGTCATGCCGATGGCCGAACCTTCTATCGGCGCAACCTACTTGCCACCCTGGAACAGCGGGATGTCGCCCGTGCCGGGGCCGAGCTTGCGGCATCCCAGGCCGTGCCGTTTCGGGCTGCTGGGGAGGGCGAGACGGCGCAGGGCACCTTCAAGCAGACAGTTGCGCTTTCGAGCGGCAAGTTCGCCCTGATCGAGAATGCCCAGGAGTTCACCCTGGTTCCATGGCGGCCAGCGATCGAGGATCGGTTGGGCCGCGAGGTCATGGGCGTTGTGCAGGGTGGGGGAGTGTCGTGGCAGCTCGGACGGAAGCGGGGACTGGGTTTGTAGATGTCTTGGGGGCAGGTACGCCTAACACTTATCATCGCTGCCGATGACGGGGACTTTTAGAAAAATGGCGAGATACATATTTTATCCGTGGGAAAAATATTGCACTTACCATGTAAATGGAAGTTACGCATGTGACGAAGAGAACAGCCCGTGGTCCATATCCTCTAACGAATCCGGATAAAATTCTGTCAAGTGGGCTTCGTGTCCATGCAATAAAATGCTCTGTTGTGTTTATTGCCATGTAGTCAACGAGTGTAGGGGCGATGCACAATAGAGATGTTATGGCATGTGTGGTGGATAA
>DATGZW010000442.1:0-5784 GCA_035297005.1 Patescibacteria group bacterium | reverse complement strand
TGTCGACCATCCCCGTCGTCAATCTGCTCGCCCCGCTGATCGGCACCGCCGCCATGGTGCACGAGGTCGAAGCCCTGCGTCGGCGGATCCCCGCATGAGCCGCACGGCCGCGCCGCGCCGGGCCGCCGCCGTGCTGGCCCTGACCGCGCTGCTGGCCGCTTGCGGCGGCGGCGGGCGAAACGGTTACACCTCTCCCAACGCGGGAAACGGAGGACGCGGCAAGGACGGCTCGCAAGCCTCGCTGCCGCCGCCCTCGGCCAAGGACCTGGCAGCCGACGCCAATCGCTTCAAGGGACTGGCGGCGCGCGACGTCACCGCCGCCCTGGGCGATCCCAACTACCTCCGCCGCGAGAACCCGGCCGAGGTCTGGCAATATTACGGCCATGACTGCGTGCTCGACCTGTTCCTTTATGACGAGAACGGCACCAAGCGGGTGTCCTTCGTCGATTTGCGCAGCCGCGTCGTCGGGCAACCGGCCAATGCCCAATGCCTGTCCGATCTATTAGCTGGCAAGCGCGGCCAACCGGTTAGCTGAATAGCCACGCAAAATGTTCACTTATCTGTCATGACCACCGGTACGCCGAAAGTGCTGGTCGTGCTGGCGCTTACTCCGGAAGATGAGTAGCATGGCGTGCGACACTATGCCCCGCCAAGAGCTGGAGAAGCCTGCCATGCCGATCAACAAACGCTCGTTGCTGTCTGTTCTCGCCGTTATCCTGCTGCTGGTGGGAGCCGCTCCCGCCGCCAAAGCCGACGACTTCGGCACCCGCGACGAAGCTCGCGCCATGGTCGAACGCGCCGCTACATTTTTGAAGGCCAACGGCAAGGACAAAGCCCTGGCGGAATTCGGCAATCCCAAGGGCCAATTCATCGACCGCGACCTTTATATCCTGTCCTATAGCCTCGACGGCCTTCGCCTGTCGCACCCCTACAACGTGAAATTGATCGGCAAGTCGGTCACCGACGCCATCGATTTCGACGGCAAGCCCTATGGCCAGGAAATCCTGGAAGTCGCCAAGACCAAGGGCAGCGGCTGGGTCGATTACAAATTCACCGACCCGATGACCAAGAAATTGGCTGACAAGAGCCTCTATGTCTTGAAGGTCGACGACATCATCCTTGGTTGCGGCATCTACAAGCACTAAGCAACGGCGCGGCCCAGGACTGGGCGACGGTCCAGACGATCGTCGCCCCCGTGTTCCGTTGACGGAAGAAAGCGCGGCATGAAAGCGATTCTCGACAATACCCGTATCAAGTGGAAGCTGGCGATCGCGCCGGTGCTGATCGTCATCGCGGCGGCAGTGCTGGGCGGGCTGGCTTGGCGCATGACGGCGGCACAGGACACCGCGCTCGACACTCTCTATCACCAAAGCTTCAAGAAGCAGGCGATGGTCGACGAATTGGGAACCACGCTGGTCTCCATCGATGCCGGGCTGTATCGCTCGATCACCTGGCAGAACGCCGGAGCCGACGACAAAACGATCAAGCAATCGGTCGAAGCCACGCTCAAGCAACTCGACGGCGTCACCGCGCGGCTTGATGCCCTCGACAAGACCATCGGCGGCGCCGAGGGCGAGCGTGCCACCCTGACCGAGGTACGCACCGCCGCCCTCGCCTATTCGAAGAAGTCGCGCGAAGTCCTCGACATGCTCGACGGCGACCCGGTGATGGCGGTGACCCTGCTGCGACAGGCCGAGCGTCTTTATGCCAAGGTCGAGCAAGCGGTCGCGGCGTGGTCCGAACTGCAAAAGCGCGATAACGACACCATCTTCGACCAGACGCGGACAAATTCGCGCGATTCCCTGGTCGCCTTCTTCCTGATCATGGCCGCCGCCTTCGGCGCCGCCGTCGCCGTCATCCTGCTGGTCGGGCGCGGCATTTCCAGCGGCATCAACCTGATGACCCTGGTCATGACCCGCCTTGCCGCCGGCAACAACGAGGTGACAGTCCCCGATTTCGAGCGCCGCGACGAGATCGGCGACATGGCGCGCGCGGTCCAGGTGTTCAAGGACAACGCCTTGGAAAACGACCGTCTGCGCCAGGCGCAGGAGGGGGAACAGCAGCGCACGCAAGAGCTGCTGAAATCCGAAATGTTGAACCTCAGCGAAGTTCTCGAAGGCGAGGTGGCGACCACCGTCGGCGATATCTCGGCCCAGGCGGAGCGGCTGTCGGAGGGAGCCACCCAGCTATCCGAGACGGCGCAGAAATTACGGGCGACGGCGCAGTCGGTGTCCACCGCCATTCAGACCACCAGCGGCAATGTGCAGACCGTCGCCGGCGCCACCGAGGAGCTGGAAGCCTCCAGCCGAGGCATTTCCGAACAACTCCAAAGCTGTTCGCGCCTGACCGACGATGCCCGCGACAAGGTCGATCTGGCCAGCAGCAGCGTCGGCGGGCTGACCGAGGCCACCGCCCGCATCGCCAATGTGGTCACACTGATCCAGACCATCGCCGGGCAAACCCGCATGCTGGCGCTCAACGCCACCATCGAGGCGGCCCGCGCCGGCGAGGCCGGTAAGGGTTTCGCCGTGGTCGCCGAAGAGGTCAAGGGCTTGGCCCACCAGACCGAAGACGGCATCGGCAAGGTCAATGCTCAGGCCGAGGAAATCGGCCGCACCACGCGCGACGCGGTGGGAACGGTGGAAGCGGTCGCGGCCACCATCCGCGACATTGAGGCCATCACCGCGCAGGTCGCCAATTCCGCCGAGCAACAGCGCGCCGCCACCGCCGAGATCATGGACAGCGCCGTTCAGGCCGCCGGCCATACCCAAGATGTCGCTGACCACGCCCAATCGATGCTGCATGAAGCCGATCTGACCGGCCTGACCGCGCGCAAGGTCACCGAACTGTCGGCCCGCGTCAGCCGCGAAATCGGCGGCCTGCAAAACCGCCTGAACGTCATCTTGCGGAATTCCTACGGCGGCAACCGCCGCGGCACCGAACGCACGCCGGTATCCATTCCCTTCACCGGCACTCTCGATGGACATGCTTTTTCCGGCTACACCGGCGACATCTCGCCCGGTGGCGCCCTGTTGATGGTCACCGATCCGCCGCCGGTGGATAGCGGTCAGGGAACCCTGGAATTGGAGGGCGTCGGCAGCATCGGCGTTCAGTTGCTGGTCAACAGCACGCTGGGGCTGCATGTCCGCTTCCTGTCGCTGACCGAGGCCCAACAGGCAGGCTTGGACGCCGCGGTGGCCCATGCGCGGGTGCTCGACGCCCCCGTCATCAGCCTGGCCCAGCAGGTCGCGCGCGAGGCCGTCGTGGCCTTCGAGCGGGCGATCCGCGACGGCGAGCTGTCGCAGGATGCGATGTTCGACACCGAATACGAACCCATCGAAGGCACCGATCCACCGCAGTTCATCGCCAAGCACACGGCGCTCACCGACCGCATCCTGCCGGGATTGATCGAACCGCCGCTTTCGACCTCATCGCATATCGTTTTTTGCTGTCTGTCCGACCGCAACGGCTACATCGCCACGCATAACAAGAAATACTCGCAGCCGCAGCGACCGGGAGAAGTAGACTGGAACACCGGCAATTCCCGCTATCGCCGCATCTATGACGACCGCACGGCCATTGTCGCCGCCCGCAACACCAAGCCCTTTCTGGCGCAGACCTATGTGCGAGTCATGGGACAAGGCCATTCGATGGTGTTGAAGGAAATCGACACGCCAATCATAGTGGCGGGGAAGCATTGGGGTACGTTGCGCATCGCCATGACCCTGTGATGGGAGGCCGCGCCCGGCTTCGAAGCCTGTGTCTGGCGTTGTGGCTGTTCGCACCGCCGGCCCTGGCGGCCGAGGACGCGGCGGTGGCCGCCCTTCAGCAGGTGGTGGGAGGCGACTTCGACGGAGATGTCATGTCCCGCCGTGACAAGGTTGCCTTCACCGATGCCAAGACGCCAGCCGTGGGCGATTGCAGTTGCACGCTCCGCCGCGATTCCTGGGATCTCGACGAGGATCTGGTGGTCGTCAGTGCGTGGCAGCTCGTCGATATCCGCAGACTCTCACCCAGCCAAGAGACCGCGCGGGTGCGCTTCCACGTCGTCGCCAAAGCAAGCAGACCGTCCGCCGAGGCGTCGCACGGGATCCTCAGCCGGTTGCAGCGGATCACCCTGCCGGAGGAACCGTTCGACCAAACCGTCACCTACAAAATCCGGCTGCGCGACGGACAGTGGCGCTTGATCGATCCGCCCCGTCCACGCGTCGCCCTCGCGCCGTTGCTGACCCGCCTGCGTGGCGCGCTGGCCTTCCGCACCGACGAAGCCGCGCGCGCCAAACAGCAGAACGCCCCCCGGCGCGAGAAGATGGCCCAGCTTTACGGGGCATATCTTCAGTTCCAGATCGCGGAACTGGAATACGCCGCCCTCTCGATTACTCCACCGTAACGCTCTTGGCCAAGTTTCTGGGCTGATCGACGTCGGTGCCTTTGGCGACGGCGACGTGATAGGCCAGCAGTTGCACCGGGATGGCATAGAGGATCGGGGCGACGAAGGGATCGACTTCGGGCAAGACCACGGTGACCGCCTTGGTGACGCCCAGTCGGTCGACGCCTTTCTGATCCGAGATGAAGATCACCCGCCCGCCGCGCGCCATCACTTCCTGCACGTTGGAGGCGGTCTTCTCGAACAAATCGTCGGACGGAGCGATGACGATCACCGGCACCTTCTCGTCGATCAAGGCGATGGGACCGTGCTTCATCTCGCCGGCGGCATAGCCTTCGGCGTGGATGTAGCTGATTTCCTTGAGCTTCAATGCGCCTTCCATGGCGATGGGGAAGCTGGTGCCGCGCCCCAGATACAGCACGTCGCGGGCCTTGGCGATGTCTTCGGCGATGGCGCGCAGGCGTTCGTCATGCGCCAGCACCTCGGCGGCGCGGGCGGGGACTTCGACCAGCGCCTTGGACAGCCGCGCCTCGACGTCATGGTCGATGGCGCCCCGGCAGCGGGCCAGCACCAAAGCGACGCAAGCCAGCGCGGTCAATTGGGTGGTGAAGGCCTTGGTCGAGGCCACTCCGATTTCCGGCCCGGCAACCGTCAGCAAAGAGGCGTCGGAAGCCCGCGCGATGGTCGATTCGGGGACGTTGACCAGCGACAGGATGTGCTGGCCCTGCTCGCGGCAATAGCGCAACGCCGCCAAAGTGTCGGCGGTCTCGCCCGATTGCGAGATGAACAGCGCCAGCCCGCCCGCCGGCATGGCCGGAGCGCGGTAGCGGAATTCCGAGGCGACATCGACCTCGACCGAGATGCGCGCGAACTGCTCGATCCAGTATTTCGCCACCAGCGCCGCGTAATACGAGGTGCCGCAGGCGATGATGGTCATCCGCTCGATCTTGTCGAGTGGGAACGGGATGTTGGTCAGCGTCAGGGTACGGTTGACCGGGTTGAGCATGGTGTTGAGGGTGTCGCCGATGGCCTGCGGCTGCTCGTAGATTTCCTTGTGCATGAAGTGGCGATGTTCGCCCTTGCCGATCAACGCCCCAGAGAACGCCGTCTGCTTGATCTCGCGCTTCACGACCGCACCGGAATGGTCGCGCACCACCACCGAATCGGCGGTCAGCACCGCGTAATCACCATCCATCAGATAGGAAATCCGCTGGGTCAGCGGGGCCAGCGCCAGGGCGTCGGAGCCCAGATACATCTCGCCGTCGCCATAGCCGATGGCCAGCGGGCTGCCTTGGCGGGCGGCGATCAGCATGTCGTCGCGCCCGGCGAACAGGATACCCAGCGCGAAAGCGCCACGGATGCGGGCCAGCGCCTTGACGGTGGCGGCTTCCGGCTGC
>DATGZW010000441.1:0-3532 GCA_035297005.1 Patescibacteria group bacterium | reverse complement strand
CTCCGGCTCTGGAATTGGCTGGTACTTGGCCTTGCTGAGACAGGTCTCCACACTAGTGTCCGGTTCGCTGAGCCGGGGTACGTAGAAGTCTCCGATGCGTAAAAGGGTTTTGGCATATTGTTGCTGGGGCGGATTTAAACGCATGGTGGCTCTCCCCAATGACCGGGTGGGGGCCCTTGGCCACGAACCCTGGCGATTTTCAATGCATGACTCGCATGGCAGGCCCACAGAGCACCGGTCGCCAAGCACCACGGTACACATTGGAGCGGCCCATTTTTGTCAAGTAATCAGGAGAAGGCTAGATATCATCTGCAGTCTCTATGGAGAACATATAATGCCGTGCCGTAACGTACGAAAAGTCTAGGAAATATCTATGGTTTAGACCGGACACTAGTGTTGGGACATAATAGAATCGGGCGACCATAGGGGCGATTCCGGAAAGAATCGCACGACCGGCGGCGGCGGCATACCCTTGCGAATTCGCCACGGTGACTTTTACCGCCGCTCGATCCGACAAATCTCCCGCCCCGCAACAACAGGTCGGGGGATAGGATGGTCATCCGGCAGCAGCAGTTCTCGATCAACCAGATCAAGCAGGTCCTTGGCGACGTGCTGGGCCAGGACCTGCACGCCAAGCGCGTCGCCTCGCTCTGCGATGCTACCCTCGGCGTGCTGCGCAGCGCCTCCCTCGCGGTCTGTACCATCGGCCAGGGGCTCGCTGCCACTCGCGGCCTGAACCCCAAGCATGCCACCAAACAGGTCGACCGCCTGCTCTCCAACCCGAAGATCAACGTCGACGATATCCTCGCCCGCTGGGTGCCCTACATTGTCGGCGCGCGCAGCTCCATCGTGGTGGCACTGGACTGGACCGACTTCGACGCCGACAGGCAAGCCACCATCATGCTGTCGCTGATCACCGACCACGGCCGCGCCACTCCCCTGGTGTGGCTGACCGTCGACGAGCGCACGCTCAAGGACAACCGCAGCCTCTACGAGCATCGCGTGCTGGTCCGGCTGGCCGAACTGCTGCCGGCCGACATCAAGGTCTGCGTGGTCGCCGATCACGGCTTCGGCGACCGGAAGCTCTACAAGGTGCTGACCGAAGAGTTGTGCTTCGACTACGTCATCCGCTTCCGCGGCAACATTGCCGTCACCGCCACGACCGGCGAAAGCCGCACCGCCGCCGCTTGGGTTCGTGCCAACGGACGGGCCCGCGTGCTGCGCGGCGCCGCGGTCACCGCCGACCGCTATGCGGTGGGAACCGTGGTCTGCGTGCAGGACCCCGATATGAAGCAGGCCTGGTGCCTGGCTGCCAGCAGCACTACCGCCACGGCCAGGGAACCGACCGGCTACTATGGCCGTCGTTGGGGTATCGAGTGTGCACTGCGCGATACCAAGGATCTGCGCTTCGGCATGGGGATGGGTTCAATGCACGTCAAATCGCCGGAGCGGCGCGACCGATTGTGGCTGATCAACGCTTTCGCGGTGGTGCTGTTGACGTTGCTCGGCACCGCCGGCGAGGCGTTGGGCTATGACCGGATGCTGAAGACCAACACGGCCAAGCGTCGGGTCCATTCGTTGTTCCGCCAGGGCTGCATGCTCTACGATCCGATCCCGACGATGCCGGAAACCAGGTTGCGCCTGCTGATGCAGTGCTTCTTCCTCATGCTACAGGAACAGCCGTTGTTCGCCGATGTTTTCGGGGCGGTTTGAAAAATGAGGGGAGTCGTGAGCGTCTTCGAACGTTTCGGGCTTAACGATGTGGGCGGCCACGAGGATCTTCGCGGACCGCTTGTCCATGCCGGTGCGAGCCGCGTAGGCCGCGTGCACTGCTGCGGTTTTCTTGGAGGTCGTCGTGATCCGTGCCATCGAAGTGACTTTCGGTCGGAGCAAGGTGTTAGTAAGTATCCTTCCTCGCTGTTACGCATGGGTAGAAACGTCCGCCCCCTTGCGTCGCCCGGTGGCCCCGCCCACCTGATGCCGTTTCTTTGTTCGGCTGAAGGGGGCCGTTTCTTTGTCCCGGCCTGAAGACCCCCAGGCGTCGCGCGCAGTCGCGGTCAAGGATGGCCGCAGGCCACCGCGGAGCGGCGCGAAGCGTCGTTGACGGCGGCGAGCACGGCGCCACCCTCGGGCAGGCCGGGCGACTGCGGAGGCACGGCGATGCGCGACACGAACCTGCTGCAAATGGCGTTGGGCCTGATGCCGCCCTGGACGGTGACCCACAGCGACTTCGACCCCGAGGCACACCGGCTCGACATCGAGATCGACTTCGCGCCGGGCAGCCGCTTCCCCTGCCCGCACTGCGGCGCTGCGGATTGCCCGGCCTATGACACTGAGCGAATGAGCTGGCGCCACCTCAACTTCTTCCAGCATCAGGCCTACCTGAACGCTCGCGTGCCGCGCGTCCGCTGCGACAAGTGCGGCGTCAAGAAAGTCGGTGTGCCATGGGCGCGGCCCGACAGCGGCTTTACCCTGCTGTTCGAAGCACTGCTCATGACCATGGTTTCGGCCATGCCGGTCAACACCGTGGCAAAGATGATAGGCGAGCACGACACGAGGTTGTGGCGCGTGCTGCATCACTATGTTGACCAGGCGCGGGCGCGAACCAACGCGACCGACGTGACCCGGGTCGCCATCGACGAGACCGCGGCCCGGCGCGGCCACGACTACATCACGCTGTTTGTCGATATCGATCGAGCCCGCGTCGTGTTCGCCACCGAGGGTAAGGACGCCGACACCGTGGCCACGTTCGCCGATGACCTCGCCGCGCACGGCGGTGACGCAAAGGCGATCAGCGAGGTCTGCATCGACATCAGCCCCGCCTTCATCAAGGGCACCGCCGAGCATTTGCCCAACGCCGCCGTCACCTTCGACAAGTTCCACGCGGTCAAGATCGTTAATGACGCCGTCGATCAGGTACGCCGCGCCGAGCAGAAAGCACAAAGCCTGCTGCGCGGGACGCGCTATATCTGGCTGCGCAACCCCACAACGCTGTCCGACCGGCAGCGCGCGACGCTCGACGCTCTGTCCACGCGCCATCTCAAGACGGCGCGCGCCTATCAGATCCGGCTGGCCTTCCAGGACCTCTACGACCAGCCCTCCGCCGCGGCGGGCGCCGGCTTCCTGAAGCAGTGGTACTTCTGGGCCACCCACAGCCGGCTGGAGCCGATGATCGAAGCCGCCCGCACCGTCAAACGCCATTGCGACGGCATACTGCGCTGGTTCGACAGCAAGATCGCCAACGGCCTGATCGAAGGCATCAACAGCCTGGTGCAGGCCGCCAAAGCGAAGGCACGCGGTTACCGCTCGACTCGCAACCTCAAGGCTATCGTCTATCTACTGGCCGGCAAGCTCAACCTCACGCTGCCAGCTTGACGACGTTTCTACCCATTCCAAACAGTGAAGAACCAACAATAGCTTGGTGGTCCTGCAAGTAATAGGGGCAAAATCCCGGGCAACGAGGCATTTTCCGTTTGCCTCGGCTCAGGCGAGTCGGATTTCAAGCTATGTGTGAGTCCCTCGGACAACCTTG
>DATGZW010000440.1:0-2489 GCA_035297005.1 Patescibacteria group bacterium | reverse complement strand
GGAGGGCGCAAAGCGCGTGACGACTGACATGGTGACGATAAAACCCTCATACTCCGGTGGTGCGGCCCGCGAGGGTATGTAGCATATTCCTAACGCGCTTGCAGCATGGGGATTAGAAAATCGCGGAGCCCTTATCCAATGGGGCGGGCATAACCCTTCTGGCCGAGCGCGAACGGTGGGTCTTATGGCTGCCGGTCGCGGTCGGGGCGGGTATCGCCGGCTATTTCGCCCTGCCGGTCGAGCCTTGGCGTGGGCTGGGGCCGCTGCTGCTGTTGGCCTGCGTCGTGCTGGGCGTCAGTCTGCGCCGGATTTTGCCCGGCGTTCTGCTGGCTGTGGGTTTGGGCGGCATCGCCTTGGGCTTCACCGTGGCCCAGGAACGCGCGCAATCCGTGGCCGCTCCAGTGCTGGAACGCGCCACCGGGATCATCCGCTTCGAAGGCCGCATCGTCGAAATCGAGCCGTTGGAAAAGGGCCAGCGGCTGGTGCTGGACAATCTGCGCCTGCCGCGCCTGCGCAGCGACGGACCCATTCCCCGACAGGTGCGGGTGCGGTTGCAGCGTAGCGATCCGGACTTGCGCCCCGGCCAACAGGTGGCGCTGCGCGGTTCTTTGCTGCCGCCCCCGATGCCGGCGGCGCCCGGCGCTTTCGACTTTCCGCGTCAGGCGTGGTTCAAGCAGTTGGGCGCGGTCGGTTTTGCCATCGGCGCGGTGGAGATTCTGCCCGATGCCGGGGAGGACGGCGGATGGAGCGAGGCGGTGCGGATGTGGCTGGCCAACAGCCGCAACGCCCTGACTCTGCGTATCGTCGGCGCCATCGACGCGGCGGGGATCGAGCCCGGTACCGGAGCGACCGCCGCCGCCCTGATCACCGCCGAACGCGGCCCCGTGCCGCCCGAGGTGTTACAGGACTACCGCGACGCCGGATTGGCGCATATTCTGGTCATCGCCGGCATGCATATGAGCATGGTCGCCGGTTTGGTGTTCGTCGCTATTCGCGGCATCCTGGCCGCCATCCCGCCCATCGCCTTGCGCTATCCGATCAAGAAATGGACGGCTGCGTCGGCTTTGGTCATCACTTTTTGCTATCTGGTGATTTCGGGCGCGCCGGTGCCGACTCAGCGGGCCTTCATCATGAATGCCATTATCCTGCTGGCGATCCTGATCGACCGCGAGGCGATTTCGTTGCGCTCGATCACCTGGGCGGGTTTGGCGGTACTGCTGGTGCAGCCCGAGGCGCTGACCGGCCCAAGTTTCCAGATGTCCTTCGCCGCCGTTTACGGCTTGATCGCCTGCTACGAGGTGCTGGGGCCAAAGATGACCGAATGGCGGCGGCGGTCGCGCCGCTGGTGGAGCGCTCCAGCTTATTATGTGGCTGGTATTCTGTTGACCACCCAGATTGCCGGATCGGCAACGGCGGTCTATGCGCTGTTCCACTTCAACCGCTATGCCAGCTATTCCCTGCTGGGCAATGTCCTGGCGGTGCCAGTGGTCGGCTTTTGGGTGATGCCGTCGGCGCTGCTGGCCTTTTGCCTGATGCCGTTCGGTCTGGATGGCTGGGGCTGGCAGTTGATGGGTTGGGGCATTGTCGTGGTCAGCCATATCGCCCATTGGGTATCGTCTCTGCCCGGAGCCACCCTCGATTTGCCGCGGATGCCGGTGTCGGCGCTGATTGTGTTCACCCTGGGCGGGTTGTGGCTGTGTTTGTGGCGGCAGCCTTGGCGGCTGTGGGGATTAGCGGCGATGGCGGCGGCGATTCTGGTTTATGGCCTGGAAACCCCGCCCGATTTGCTGATCGACGGCGGCGGCAAGCTGGTGGCCTTGCGCGGCGACGACGGCGGCATCGCCCTGTCGCAAAGCCGCAGTGGCAAGCGTGTGCGGCAAACCTGGGTCAAGCAGGTCGGGCAAGGAAATACGTCGTTGGACTGGGGCAGCATCGGCGAGGATCGTCTGAACTGCGACGCCTTGGGCTGTCTGTATCGGGCGCATGGCCATGTGGTGGCGCTGGCCCGCCGCCCGGAAGCGTTGATCGAGGATTGCGGCCAAGCCGACGTCGTGGTGGTGCCGGTCGAGGTGCGGATGGCCTGCCCCTCGGCGCGGCTATTCATCGACGGTGCCGCCTTGCGCAGCTTGGGCACCCATGCGGTGTGGCTGACCAAGCACGGGCTGCGGGTCGAGACGGTGGCCGGATGGCAAGGCGAGCGTCCCTGGAGCCACCATCCGCCGCCCTATCGCCGGCCCCGTCAAACGCCGGCGGCGGACGATGCCTCGGCGGAGGACGACGCGGTGGCGGAGACTAGTAGCGGCGCAGCAGGCCGACCAGACGACCCTGAACCTTGACCCGATCGGGGCCGAAAATGCGGGTTTCGTAGTTCTTGTTGGCGGGTTCCAGGGCAACCGAGGCGCCTTTGACGCGGATACGCTTCAGCGTGGCTTCGGCGTCATCGACCAGGGCGACGACGATGCTGCCGTTCTCGGCGGTTTGGCATTGGC
>DATGZW010000439.1:0-7793 GCA_035297005.1 Patescibacteria group bacterium | reverse complement strand
CGGCGAAGGGGTCGTGCACCAGGATGGTGTCTTCGCGTTCGGGGCTGGTGGACAGCAGCGCCACCGGAGCCTCGATCAACTCCTCGATGCGGCGCACATATTTGATCGCCGCCGCCGGCAACTGCACCCAGGAGCGCGCCCCAGCGGTGCTTTCTTTCCAGCCATCGATGGTCTCATAGATCGGCTCGACCAACGCCTGACGCGACTGCGAGGCCGGCAGGTGGTGCAGAATCTCGTTGCCGACGCGATAGCCGGTGCAGATTTTCAGTTCGTCCATGCCGTCCAGGATGTCCAGCTTGGTCAAGGCGATGCCGTTGATGCCGCCGGTCTTGATGGCTTGGCGCACCAGCACGGCGTCGAACCAGCCGCAGCGGCGGCGGCGGCCGGTGACGGTGCCGAATTCGCGGCCACGGTCGCCGATGCCGGCGCCCACGTCGTCGAACAGCTCGGTCGGGAACGGACCCGAGCCGACGCGGGTGGTGTAGGCCTTGCAGATGCCCAGCACATAGCCGACCTGCCCCGGACCGACGCCCGACCCGGTAGCGGCCTGACCGGACACCGTGTTGGACGAGGTGACGAAGGGATAGGTGCCGTGATCGACGTCGAGCATGGCGCCCTGCGCGCCTTCGAACAGGATGCGCTTGCCGGCGCGGCGGACCTGATCCAGACGCTCCCACACCACATCGGCGTAAGGCAGCACGCGCGGAGCGATGTCCTTGATTTGGCGAAGAAGATCCTCGCCATCGACCTCGGCCATGCCCAAACCGCGCAGCAGCGCGTTATGGTGGGCCAGCAGGCCGGCGACCTTTTGCTCCAGAATGGCGTCGTCGGCCAAGTCGCAGACACGGATGCCGCGGCGGGCGACCTTGTCTTCATAGGCCGGACCGATGCCGCGGCCGGTGGTGCCGATCTTGGACGTGCCCGAGGCTTCTTCCCGCGCGCGGTCGATATGGCCGTGCAGCGGCAGGATCAGCGAGGCATTTTCGGCCAGCTTCAGCACGTCGGGGGTGATGGTGATACCCTGCTCGGCGATGCGGTCGATCTCGGCCAGCAAGGCCCAGGGATCGACAACCACGCCGTTGCCGATGATCGACAACTTGCCGCGCACCACGCCCGACGGCAACAGCGACAGCTTGTACACGACGCCGTTGATGACCAGCGTATGGCCGGCATTGTGCCCGCCCTGGAAGCGCACCACGACGTCGGCGCGTTCGCTCAACCAGTCGACGACCTTGCCTTTGCCTTCGTCGCCCCACTGGGCGCCGACAACCGCTACATTCGCCATTACGGCACTCCCCTATTCCGCCGAAACCACTGCGCCGGCCACCACCAGATGGCCGCATTCCAGACGCCGAGCTTCGGCCTTATGATCGGCGGCCTCGTCGAGGCCGGCCACGGTAACCCAGCCTTCACCGCGCAGGGCATCGCCCAGCGCGGGTATTGAGCCGAACGGCAAGAATACGCGCTTCCTGGCTTGCGGGCCGGGCAAGGCGTCCAGCACCGTGTCCATGAACAAGGTGGCGCCGGTTGCAGGCTGGCCTTGGGCCAGATAGCGCCCGCCGCGCCCCAACTCGCCCGAACACTGGCGGCTGAAAATGGTGAAGGCGACGCCGGTGTGATACTCGAAACCACGAGTCTCCACCGGGTCGATGGTCAAGGTCAAATCGGGCGCCGACAGGCGCACCAAACGCACCACCTCGGCCAGCCGGTCGCGCTCGGCGGCGGCGGCGGGCGGCAAATCCAGCGCCGCCAGACGGACCAAGGCGCGGTCGGCGGGACCGACGGCTTCGATCAGCGCGCCCAAAATCTTGGCGGCGGTTCCACCGGTGGCGGCGACCGTGGCGGAGTCTTTATGGTCCAGCGCATCGCGCAGGCCAGCGCCGTTGTCCAGACCGGCAACGATCAACGGCACCAGGGTCGGCAGAGTCAAATCGACGCTAACTTCGGCGACGCCCAAGGCGACCAAAGCGTTGGCCGCCAACAGCACCACTTCGGCATCGGCGGCGGCGCTGGAAGCGCCGATCAGCTCGATCCCGGCTTGGCCGAACTGGCGTTCTGGGCGCAATTGCGTGCCCTTCACCCGCAGCACCTGCCCGGCATAGGACAGCCGCAACGGACGCGGCGCATGCACCAGACGGGTGGTGGCGATGCGGGCGACCTGCAAGGTCATGTCGGCGCGCAGGCCCATCATGCGCTGCGTCGCCGGATCCATCACCCGGAAGGTCTGCTTAGCCGTGGCTGCGCCGCCGTCCGCGAGCAAGCTCTCCTCGAACTCGATCAGCGGCGGCTTGACCCGCTCATAGCCGTGGCCGGCGAACGCCGCCATCAGACGAGAGACAACGTCGGCTTCGTGGGCGGCATAGGGCGGCAAAATGTCACGCAGCCCTGCCGGCAGCAGCGCGCGGTTTGCGAACTTGATCATATTCTCGCCGTCTTGTCAGGCTGGCTCCAGCGACGGGAAAGGCCCGGCGCACAGGGCCTTTCCGTTTACCTCGTTTGCCCGGTCACGGCAAACGGAAATTACCCCAGACTGCTTGTGGGGTTAATGCCGGCGCTGCAATTCACCCAGACGCTGCATGACGCCCTTCGACGCCTCGCCGACCTTCATCACTTCGGTCAGAGCGCCTTCAAGGTCGCCCTTCTGGTACAGCCGCGCCGCTTCGATGCCATGCGCGTGAACCTCGCGGTGCGGTTCCTCCAACTGGCGGAAGGCGGGGTTGTTCTTGATGTCGGCGTCGGTCACGCCGTCATACCACTTGCCCAGGCGGCAGGTATGGTGATCGGCCAGTTCGTTGGGGTTCAGCTTAGCCTTGCCGACCAGCATCTGACCCAGCTTCTTGCGCCAAATCATGTGATCGGACTTGGCCAGGATGATGGTCAGATCCTTGATCTCGATCTTGACCAGTTCACTGACGCAATTGCCGATGATCGGATCCAGATGATCCATACTGCCGATGATGTCGCCAATGGTCTTGACGTTGCGGCTGGACATCTCGGCGATCACCTTGACTGCTTCCGACACGTCAGCCGAGGCCGCCGATTGCTGGGTGAGGATCGCCGAGATCTCATTGATGCGCCCGCTGACCGAGTGGATCTGGTCATTGACCTGCCGCATGCCGCTGCCGCTTTCGGCGATCACCGCGCGGCCCTTTTGCACGGCGTCGGCGCCGTCTTGCATCGAGCTGACGATGGCTGCCATCTCGTCGCGCAGACCTTCGATGCGCAGGCGGATATCGACGGTGGCCTTGGCGGTCTGGTTGGCCAGATGCTTGACCTCTCCGGCAACCACGGCGAAGCCCTTGCCGGCTTCCCCGGCGCGCGCCGCTTCGATGGTGGCATTCAACGCCAACAGGTTGGTCTGCTTGGCGATGGCTTCGATCTGGTTGACGATGTCGCCGATCTGCGTCGAGGCCTGGGCCAGCGCATCGACGCGGGTCACCGCCCCCTCGACGGCGCGGGCGATGTTTTCCATGCTGGAAACCGCTTGGTCAGCGGCCTCGCGCCCCTGCCCGGCCAGATCCAGCGCCGACTGCGCTTCTCCTCTGGCGGCACCAGCATTGCGGGCGATTTCCTCGACCGAAGCGACCATCTGGCGGGTGGCGGTGGCGATGGCCTGCGAGCGCTTATCGACTTCGGTGACGTCGCGCATCATCGCGGCTGTAGCGGTCACCGCTTCGTTGCAGTTGACCGAAATGTCGACGATGCGCTCGGCCTCACCCAGCGAGCGCCCATGCAGCACCTTGGCCAGTTCGCTCAGCTTGTCGGACAGCACCCCATTGCCGCCCGGCACCGACAGATATTTTCCGGCAATCAAAAGATCGATCAGCACCAGGATCTTGTCCTGCTCGGCCGTGTCGGTGATCGTGGCCGCCGAGGCCGTGACGACCGGTGCCGCCGCGCGATGGTTCAGACCGAACATTACCAAATTCCCCCCAAGAAGACGCGCCGCTTTCAACCGAACGCTGTCATACCTATTTGTGAATTTTTTAACACCGGCTCACACCTAAGGATAGGGGGTAAATTTAACCATGATAAATTGCAAATACGGCTAGGATGACACGTTATGCACGTTTTACTGAAGCCAAACGCAGCATATAATGGGCAACACGACAATCATGGAGATGACATCGGCATCTAACGCCGCGCGCTACGAGCCATTTACCCACCATGATGGCGTGTTACTTGACCGCCTCGCGCCAAGCACCGCTGGCCAAGCCGTCGAGAGTCCACGGCCCCACTGACCAGCGGATCAGGCGCAGCGTCGGGAAACCGACCGCCGCCGTCATCCGCCGCACCTGCCGATTGCGGCCTTCGCGCAAGGTCAGGGCGATCCAGGCGGTGGGGATGGCGGCGCGAACGCGGATCGGCGGATCGCGCGGCCACAGCGCCGCCGGTTCCGCCATCGTTTCGGCTCCGGCGGGCAGGGTCGGGCCGTCTTTCAGCAGCACGCCCCGGCGCAGTTGCTCCAGCGCCGCTTCGGTCGGAATACCTTCGACCTGCGCCCAATAAACCTTGGGCATCTTATGCTTGGGCTGGCTCAGCTTGGCCTGCAAAGCGCCGTCATCGGTCAGCACCACCAGCCCTTCCGAGTCGCGGTCCAGCCGCCCTGCCGCATAGACCGCCGGCACCGTAACGTAATCGGCCAAAGTCCGCCGCCCGGCCTCACGGTCGGTGAACTGGCACAGCACATCGAAAGGTTTGTTGACGAGAATGACACGGGACATCGGAGCGGCCTACAGCCCACGCAGAAAATAGATCAGGTCCAACACCGGAGCCTCCAGCCCGAACCCGCTCAGCAGGCCATGCGCCTGACCCCGGTGATGGGTTTGGTGATTGAAGACATGCGCGAGAATCTGATTCAGCGGCTGTTCGTTACGCTCGCCGCGCGTGTTGGTATAGGTCACCGGAGCGGACAGCCGCACCGCGTCCAGCGTCCCGACATAGGTAAGGATGCTGGCGTCCGTCGCCTCGCGCGCTTGGCGCAGCGAGGCGAAATCGCGGTGCAGGACATGATCCAGGCTGAACGTCAGCGCCTCGCCGGTCAAGCGGCTGAGCCACAGCCGGTCACCCACCAGCAGGTGGTTGAGCGTGCCCATCAGCGAGCCGAAAAAGGCGCCGCGATCTTCCCACAGCTGACCGTCGCTCAACGGCTCGGCGGCGTTGTACAGACGGCGGTTGGCCCACTGGTTATAAAGGGCGAAACGTTCGAAATGCTGCTTCATCAGGTCTTCTTCCCATATCCGCCGCCGCCGGGCGTTTCGATGATGATGGCGTCGCCGGGCTGCATCTCGACCTTGGCGGTACCGGGCAGAGCCTCGATTCTGCCGTCGGCGCGCCTGACGCTGTTGCGGCCCGGTTGGCCATCCTCGCCGCCGGCCATGCCATAGGGGGCGACGCGGCGGCGGTTGGACAGGATGGCCGCAGTCATCGCCGCGCGAAAGCGTAAACTGCGGATGACACCGTCGCCGCCGCGCCACCGCCCCGCCCCGCCCGACCCGCGCCGGATAGCGAAACGCTCGACCAGAACCGGGAAGCGCCATTCCAGCACCTCGGGATCGGTCAGGCGCGAATTGGTCATATGAGTCTGTACCGCCGAGGCGCCGACGAAGCCCGGCCCGGCCCCGGCTCCGCCGCAGATGGTCTCGTAATACTGCCGCTGGTCGTCGCCGAAGGTCAGGTTGTTCATGGTGCCCTGCGACGCCGCCATGACGCCCAATGCGCCATACAGCGCATCGACGATGGCCTGCGAGGTTTCCACATTGCCGGCCACCACCGCCGCCGGATGGCGCGGATTGAGCATGGATCCCTCGGGAATGACCAATTCCAGCGGTTTCAGGCAACCTTCATTGAGCGGAATCGACTCATCGACCAGCGTGCGGAACACGTACAGCACCGCCGCCTTGCACACCGCCACCGGCGCGTTGGTGTTGCCGGGCCGCTGTTCGGCGGTTCCGGTGAAGTCGATGCGGGCGCGGCGGTGGGCGCGGTCCACCGTGATGGCGACGCGGATTTGGCTGCCGTCGTCCATCTCCACGGCGAAGGTTCCGTCGGCCAAAGTAGCGATAACCCGGCGCACGCACTCCTCGGCATTGGCCTGCACATGGCCCATATAGGCCGATACTGTTGCCGCTCCGTAATGGTCTAACAACTTTCGCAGTTCAGCGGCGCCTTTTTCGTTGGCGGCCAACTGCGCTTGCAGATCGGCGATGTTCTGGCGCGGATTGCGCGCCGGATAGTCACCTGAAGCCAGCGCCTTGAGCATTGATTCCTCGAGGAATTCTCCGCCCTGCACCAGCGCTAGGTTATCCAGCAAGACGCCCTCCTCCGCCACATGGCGGCTGTCGGGAGGCATCGAGCCGGGGGTGGTTCCGCCGATATCGGCATGGTGGCCGCGAGAACCAACATAGAACATCACCGCGCCGCCCTCGAACACCGGGGTAATGACGGTGACGTCGGGCAGATGGGTGCCGCCGTTATAAGGCGCGTTGAGGACGAAGCTGTCGCCCGCCGCCATATGGTCGCCATGCGCCCGGATCACCGCGCGCACGCTTTCGCCCATGCTGCCCAGATGCACCGGCACATGTGGGGCGTTGGCGATCAAACCGGCCTGCCGATCGAACAGAGCACAGGAAAAGTCCAGTCTTTCCTTGATGTTGACCGAATGTGCGGTGTTGGCGAGGACCGCGCCCATCTGCTCGGCGATGGACATGAACAGGTTATTGAAGACCTCCAGCATCACCGGATCGACCTGGGTGCCGATGGCCAAACGGCGCGGGCGAGGCACCACGCGGGTCAGGATCAGATGGCCCTTGGCGTTCAATTCAGCGCGCCAGCCGGGCTCAACTACGATTGTGCCGGTGGTCTCGACGATGATCGCCGGGCCATCCACCGAATCGCCGGGATTCAGGGTGTCGCGGTCGAATACCAGGGCACGCAAGGCTTGACCTTGGCTGAACATCTCGATTTGGTCGAGTGGCTCCAGCGGGCCGGAGCGGCGCGGGGCAATGTCGGTATCCTCGGCGGCAGGGGCCGCGCCGATGCTTTCGACCTCGACCGCCTCGACCACCAGCGGGCGGCCATCCAGGATGAAGCCGTAGCGTTGCTTATGCGCGGCTTCAAAGGCGGCGACCACCCCGGCATGATCGACCAGATCGACCACCAAAGCGGTGTCCGAGCCCTGATAGCGCAGGTGCAGCCGCGTCTCGGCCCGGCAGGCGAACACCGAGACGCCCTGGCGGGCCAGTTCCTCGCGGCCTTCGGCGACCAGCGCGTCGGCAAGGTCGTAAAGATCGTCCATGGTGGCTGCCGCCAGCGGCGCTTCGACCGCCCGCTGACGCAGCACCCGCTGATCAGCCAAGCCCATGCCATAGGCCGACAGCACCCCCGCCAGCGGATGCAGGAACACCGAGGTCATGCCCAGCGCGTCGGCGACCAAACAGGCATGCTGCCCGCCCGCCCCGCCGAAACAGCACAGCACATAATCGGTGACGTCGTAGCCGCGCTGCACCGACACCTGTTTGATGGCATTGGCCATGTTCTCGACGGCGATGGTCAGAAAGCCGTCGGCGACGTGGCGGGCATCACGGCCATCGCCGATCTCAGCGGCCAGGGCTTCGAAGCGCGCCTGCACCGCCTCGGCATCCAGCGCCTCGTCGGCCCCCGGCCCGAACACCTTGGGGAAATAGCGCGGCTGGATTTTGCCCAGCATGACGTTGCAGTCGGTGACCGCCAGCGGCCCCAGCTTGCGATAGCAGGCCGGCCCCGGATTGGCCCCCGCCGAGTCCGGCCCGACG
>DATGZW010000438.1:0-4347 GCA_035297005.1 Patescibacteria group bacterium | reverse complement strand
TTGGCCAGACCATTGGCCGCCTGGGAGATTTGCCGAGCCTCGGCATTGGTACGGTCGGCAGTTTCACGGACCAAGGCGATCGAGGCAGACACAGAGTTGGTCCCGGTGGCCGCTTCGGTCACATTGCGGGCAATCTCGGCGGTCACCGCGCTTTGCTCGTCGACGGCACAAGCCACAGCGGTGGCGGTTTCCTCGATGGTGCCGACGGTGCCGCCGATTTCGCGGATGGCGGTGGCCGCGCCATCCGAAGCGATGCCAATCTGCTGAACGTGGCTGGCGATTTCTTCGGTGGCGCGGGCGGTTTGGTTGGCCAGATTTTTCACCTCGGCGGCGACCACGGCAAAGCCCTTGCCCGCCTCGCCGGCGCGGGCCGCTTCGATGGTGGCGTTGAGCGCCAACAGGTTGGTTTTCGAGGCGATATCCTGAATCAGCGCCAACACCGCGCCGATCCGCGATGCCGCCTCCCCCAGATCGCGCACCGTCAGATCGGTGCGCTGAGCCGACGCCACTGCTTCCGAGGCGATGGTGGTGGCGGTAGTAGTCTGGCGGTTGATCTCGCCGAACGACGCCGACAATTCCTCGGTCGCAGCGGCCACCGCCTGCACATTGGCCGACGCCTGTTCGGCGGCGGCGGCGGAAATCAGCGCCTCATGCACGGCTTCGCTGGCATTGGCGGTCAGATGGTCGGCACTGGCGCGCAGCTGCTCCGAGGCCGAGGAGACCTCCTGCACCAGCACGCGGACATTTTCCTCGGCGAAGCGCAAGGCGTCGGCGTCGCGTTCGGCCATAAGATCGAGCGAGCGATTGATGGTCGCCGCATGCCGGCCGAAATCGCCGCGCAGGCCAGTGATGACGATCTTGCGGAAATATTTACGCTGATTGGCATGTTCCATCGCCGCCTGGGCTTCTTTACAGAACGCCTCGGTCAGGTCGAGCACTCGGTTCATGTTGCGCAACATCTGCCCGACGTTGCCGTGCCCCTTGATGTCGAGGATACGGGCATTGAGGTCGCCCTGCGATACCGCACGGCAGACGGTCACGGCCTTTTCGATGCTGGCATTGGCCCGCTTGAGGCTGCGCAGGGTCATCACCAACGGAGCGACAAGGCACAGCACCACCGCCGCGCCGGCCCAATCCTGGAATGCGGCCAGAACCACCACGCCGAGCACGGCGAAGGCCAGTCCGAGTTGGGCGGCGAAGGTTGCCTTAGAGATCGAGGACGAACTCTTCATAACGCATGCCCTCCTTGGCCAAAGCATCTGTCAACATTTGCATCGAAGCCGCCAACCCCTGCTTCGTGTCGGAGTGGCGAGCCTCTTCCTGGCGAAGGCGCTCGTAAAGCGGTTGCAACGTCACCAAAGCTGAACGCTTGGGAACCCGACGATTCGAGTGGTAACCGACAATCTGCCCGGACGCATTGAAGTTCGGCGTCGCATGCGCGAACACCCAGTAATGATCGCCGCATTTTGCCCGATTATTCACATAAACGAATACTTCTTTACCGCTTTCGATGCGCTCCCACATCAGCTTGAACAAGCAACGCGGGGTCTGCGGATGCCGGACGATGCTGTGTTGCTGGCCAATCAGTTCGCACTCTTCAAAGCCGCTAACGCTCAGGAACACGTCGTTCACATAAGTGAGACGACCAGTCTTATCCGTTTTACTGACGATAATCTCGTCCTCGGAAAAAGTACGTTCCTTTCCCGTCATATGACGCGCTGGTTCTGCCATGAAACCCCCCTTCCCCTCGATTTTAATCGATCCCGATAATTAGTGCCTGAACTGCAAAGAGGGCGGCCATAGACAGGAAGCGCCTCAGACGTTACTGCAACTTATTCTTACTCCGATTCTCTGGGGATGCATACCCGGATATGCCACCCGCCCCTTTAAATCGGTAGCGCCGCCACGACATCGAAGCGCGCCCGCACCATCCGGTTGGAACTAGTCCAATACCATTAATCCGATGAATACCCCACCCAAAAGAACTGTTGATAATCCATAAAAACATGCAACCCCCTTGATCTTGATCATGGCTGATTGATGAGGACAGGCAGACATGCCGGGATGGTTGACAGTGCGATTTACATTAAAAGAAAATTTTCGGACGCACTTTTCGGCATTTAGGCGCAAACGACGGCGGCGACTTGATGGCGATCTGGTCCGCGTCGCCCTTGCCATCCGGGCGTGGCGGGACGATGCTGGGGACAGTTGACTCCAAGGGCGGAACGCACATGTTTCAAATAGCCGAACTGGGACAGCGGGTATCGAGAGAAGACTTCGACCGCGTCTCGCAGGATTTGCGCACTGACTTATTGGCCCTCCAACAAGAGCTGCGCAACGCCGACTTTCCGGTCATCGTCGTCTTTGCCGGCGTCGATGGGGCCGGCAAAGGCGAATCGGTCAACCTGATCAACGAGTGGATGGACCCCCGCTGGATCGTCACCCGTGCTTATGGCGAACCCTCGGACGAGGAGCGCGAACGCCCGAACTACTGGCGATTCTGGCGCGATCTGCCGCCCAAGGGGCAGATCGGCCTGTTCCAAAGCTGTTGGTATTCCCGCCCGATCCTCGACCATGTGCATGGCAAGATCGACACCGCCCGCTTCGACGAACAGTTGGAGCATGTCGCCGCCTTTGAACGCACCCTGGCCGATGACGGCGCGCTGATCCTGAAATTCTGGATGCATCTGGGCAAGGACGCGCAGAAAACCCGCCTGAAAAGCCTGGAGAAGGATCCGCTGCAAAGCTGGCGGGTCGCCAAAAGCGACTGGCGCAACTGGAAGCGTTACGACCAATTCATCGCCACCGCCGAGCGCACGCTGCGCCGCACCGGCACCGGGCAGGCGCGCTGGGTCATCGTCGAAGGGGAGGATGCGCGCTTCCGCAGCCTGACCGTACTGACCACCCTGCGCGACGCCATCCGCAAGCATATGAGCCAGCGCGAGGCCCGCCTGAAGGTGATCGCCGAGATCCGCGCCTCGACCACGGCGCAACGCTCGGCCGAACTGGCGCAGATGCACGACAATCTGGCCGCCATCCAGCAGGCTGCCGAGGTCGAGGCGCAGGCCAAGAGCCGCAAAGCCTCGACGGTGCATATCGGCCCCGACGGGCAGATGCGGCCGCTGACCGTGCTCGACACGATGGATATGACGTCGGCGCTGTCCAAGGAAGATTACGCTCTGGGGCTCAAGCAGGCGCGGGCCGAATTGGCGATGCTGTGCCGTCAGGCCAAGGAACGCAACCTCTCGACCCTGCTGGTCTTCGAAGGCGTCGATGCCGCCGGCAAGGGCGGCTCGATCCGCCGCTTGACCGCCGCCCTTGACGCCCGCGACTATCGCGTCATCCCTGTCGCCGCCCCCACCGACGAAGAACGCGCCCAGCATTATCTGTGGCGTTTCTGGCGTCATCTGCCGCGCGCCGGACGCGTCACCGTGTTCGACCGCAGTTGGTACGGCCGCGTCTTGGTCGAGCGCGTCGAAGGCTTCGCCACCCCCGACGAATGGCGTCGCGCCTATGCCGAAATCGACGATTTCGAGGACCAACTGGTCCAGCAGGGCACCGTACTGGTGAAGTTCTGGATTCACATCACCAAGGACGAACAGTATCGCCGCTTCAAGGAGCGCGAGACCATCGCCTATAAAAGCTGGAAGCTGACCGACGAAGATTGGCGCAACCGCGCCAAGTGGGACGAATACGAAGTGGCCGTCAACGAACTGGTGCAGCGCACCAGCACCAACGATGCGCCCTGGGTTCTGGTCGAAGGCAACGACAAGAACTACGCCCGCATCAAGGTCATCCGCACCGTTTGCGAACAACTGAAGCGGCGGTTGGGAGAGTAGGCGTTTAATCGTCGCCGGGCTTGGCCCAATAAATAAAACCGTTATTCGTCGTGGCCGGACTTGTTCCGGCCACGACGCGGCGATGCATGCACTGTGATTAAAGCTTGCGCACCGCCTTCCCGGCGTGGATGCCCGTGACAGGCACGGGCATGACGAAAAAGGGGGAGGCGAAGCTCCCCTTCATTCATAAATAGAAACAGGGTTTGGGGCATGCCCCAAGCAGGGACCGGAACGGCAGCCCCGTATCTTACTCCTCCGGCCGAGGCCGGCGATGGACCGTGGCCGGGTCGGCGGTGATCGGACGATAGATCTCGACGCGGGCGCCGTCTTCCAGCACTGCGTCCAACTCCACCATCTTGCCGAAAATGCCGACCTTTTGTTCGGCCAAATCGATTTCGGGAAAGCGCGCCAGGATGCCCGATTTCTCGATGGCTTGGCGCACGCTGGCGCCCTCCGGCAGATCGACGGTCAACCACGCCTGACGGCCGGCATTGGCGTAGACAACTCC
>DATGZW010000437.1:0-10215 GCA_035297005.1 Patescibacteria group bacterium | reverse complement strand
CGCCTTCATGGCGTTCACTTCGGCGAAAACATAGGGTGCAAGCCGCTTAATCCGATGAAATTCCGTTTCCATGGTCCCAACACCTGATAACCCAAGGCACCGCCCCACATCCCTGCGGGGCGGTGTGAACTTGGGAACATTTAGCCCCAAGAGGCCTAATAGTCGATATAGATTTCCGCGCTCTCTCCGGCCGAGGCCGACACCGACAGTTCGGGCTGTTGGGCATCGGAAGCGGCACCGGAGTAGATCTTGCGCGCCGGCACGCCCAGGCGCACCAACTCGGCGGCCACGGTGTCGGCGCGTTCCAGCGCCAGCGACCGGTTGGCCTCCTGATTTCCCGTCGGATCGGTGTCGAGGCGCGGGCTGGAAGAGCGCCCGAATACCCGCACATTGCCGCCGCTTTGGCGATACAGCGCGGCGACGTCCTTCAAACGGACGCGTTCGGCGGCGGACAGGTCGGACGTCCCCTCGCCGAAGGCCAGCGTCGCCACCTCGAACGAGGCGGCGCTGCCGGTGTCGTTGTAATCAGCCAGCGAGCGCGTGCCCTGCGGCGCGCGGCTGGAATGCGCCTTGTTATGCGACGGCGGCACCAGATGGACCACTTCCTCGCCGCCCATCACCACCGAAGTGCTGCCGGGCCTGGTCAGTTGCGGCGCGGCGGACGCCACCGGGGACGAATAAGCCGATGATGTCGCGCTGGCCGTCATCGGCACCGCTGGCGAAACCGTGCCCGAGGAGAACTCGGCCAGACGGCGGCGATAAGCATCCTCGACCGATTCCGGTCCGGTCGGGCGTGCCGCCACCGGCGGATGGAGAACCGGAGCAACAGCAGCAACTGGGGCCGGGGCGGCGGCGGCAACCGGGGCCGGGGCGGCGGCGGCAACCGGGGCCGGAGCGGCGGCGGCAACCTGCTGTGCCGGGGCGGCGGGCGGTGGCGGCGCGTCGTCGGTGGTGACCTGCGGCTTGACCGGATCCACCGGAAGATTCTCGATATCTCCGCTGGGGGTCGGCGGCAACGTCTTGGCCGGCGCGGGCGGCGCGTCGGCAGCGTCGGCATGCTGGACCGGATTGGTCGATTTGGCGGCAACCACGGCATCGGGGTTCAGCGGGCGCGTCGGATTGCCCTCGCGGTTCACCGAATCCTGCGTGTATTTGGCGTTGGCGCGATCGGCCGACAAGCCCTTGGAAACGTCGGTGCGATCCTTATTGGTGCCGATCTGCGGACGCGACTCGTCGCTCAGCTTGGGATAACCCGCCTCAGCCGGCGCATCCTTGGCGCTGGCATCCGGCGTGTCGGGCGCGCCGGAAATCCAGTCGGAGGTACTTTTGTACCAATGAACCGGGCTCGCATAGTCGGGAACCGACGAACAACCGGACAGCAGGACGACGGACAGCAGCAAGCTGCCAGCGGCCAGACGGGATCTTCCCGGTCGACGATGACGTTCCGTGATGGCCTCATACATCTTTTGACGGATGCTCCTCGAATGGCGCATTGACTTAAGTCTGCCTGTTTTTTCGGCACGTCGCCGTTTAACAATCTGTAGAGAGTAAGTATATAGAGGTAAGCGGACCCTGCCCAGAGCCGGAATGGTCCACCCCACGAAAAGACTTTAAAAAGTCGCTGTCCGGGCACTCCGGATCCGTGCATTGTGGGGGAATTAGGCTCGCACCGAACGAGGTAAATCTACATGGGCGAACAGACAGGGGCTGATGTGAAGTTCGTGGATCCGACCGAGCTCTCCAAGGCCATGACCAACATCGCCGAGCGCAGCCAGCGCATCGTTTCCGATTTCTTGGCGCGACAGGCGACCGATGGCAAGATGGGATCATCCGATCCCCTGAACATCGGGGATGCGTTCCTTCAAATGACCACCAAGCTGATGTCCGATCCGGCCAAGCTGGTCGAAGCGCAGATGAATCTGTGGCAGGACTACATGCAGCTGTGGCAGAACACCGCCCGTCGCTTGATGGGCGAAGACTCCACCCCGATGGTCAAGCCCGAAAGCGGCGACCGCCGCTTCAAAGACGAAATGTGGGAAGAAAATGAAGTCTTCGACTTCATCAAGCAGTCCTATCTGCTGAGCGCCCGCTGGGTTCAGGGCGTGGTCGCCAATGTCGAAGGCCTCGACGACCACACCGCCAAGAAGGTGGACTTCTATACGCGCCAGTTTATCGACGCCATGGCGCCGTCGAATTTCGTCGCCACCAACCCGGAAGTCTTGCGCGCCACTGTCGAAAGCGGCGGCGAGAACCTGCTCAAGGGCCTCAACAACCTGTTGGAGGATCTGGAGCGCGGCAAGGGCAAGCTGTCCATCCGCATGACCGATCTCGATGCCTTCAAGGTTGGCGAGAACATCGCCACCACACCGGGCAAGGTGGTGTTCCAGAACGAGCTGATCCAGCTCATTCAGTACACGCCGACCACCGACAAGGTGCTGAAGAAGCCCTTGATGATCATTCCGCCGTGGATCAACAAGTTCTATATCCTTGATCTGCGTCCGAAGAATTCCTTCATCCGCTGGGCCGTCGCTCAGGGCCATACGGTGTTCGTGTTGTCCTGGGTCAACCCGGACGAGCCCCTGGCCGCCAAGTCCTTTGAAGATTACATGCAGGACGGCCCCCTCGCCGCTCTGGAGCAAATCGAAAAGGCCACCGGCGAACGTCAGGTCAACGCCATCGGCTATTGTCTGGGCGGCACCCTGCTGGCCTCGACCCTGGCCTACATGGCCGCCCATAACGACGACCGCATCACCACCGCCACCTATTTCACCACCATGACCGACTTCGCCGAAGCCGGCGAGTTGTCGGTGTTCATCGATGAAGCCCAGTTGCAGGCCATCGAAGAAAAGATGGCCGAAAAGGGCTATCTCGACGGCAGCGAAATGGCTGGCACTTTCAACATGCTGCGCGCCAACGACTTGATCTGGTCGTTCGTGGTCAACAACTACCTGCTCGGCAAGGAGCCCTTCCCCTTCGACCTGCTGTACTGGAATTCCGATTCCACGCGCATGCCGGCGGCGATGCACAGCTTCTATCTGCGCAAGATGTACCAGGAAAACCAGTTGGTCGTGCCGAACGCCGTGTCGCTCAAGGGCACGCCGATCGATCTGCGCAAGGTCAAGCTGCCGACCTATATGATCTCCACCCGCGAAGACCATATCGCGCCGTGGAAGAGCACCTATGCCGCCACCCAGATTTACGGCGGTCCGGTGCGCTTCGTGCTGTCGGCGTCGGGTCACATCGCCGGCATCGTCAACCCGCCGGAAGCCGGCAAGTACTGCTATTGGACCAACACCAAGAAGGCTCCGAAGGACCCCGAAGCTTGGCTGAAGGGCGCCGAACAGACCGACGGTTCGTGGTGGCCGGATTGGCAGAAGTGGATCACCAAGCTCGGCCCGGAACAGGTCGATGCGCGCACCCCCGGTGAAGGCAAGCTTAAGCCCATCGAGGACGCCCCCGGCTCCTACGTCAAGGCCCGCCTGTCTTAACGACGGACGACCAACCCGACCCAAGCAGAAGGGGAGCCGCAAGGCTCCCCTTTTTCTTGTCATCGTTGAAAAAACCGCGCTACCCGCATCACACCATCTCGTCAACCGCGTTACAGTTTGTTAATATTCCTAGCCATGACCTTGACCGTTGAGACCCTCGACCCTCGCCACGCTCCCGAACTGGCCGCTGATCTGCGGGCGGCGGGGTTGCCGGCTGATGATCTTGATGAACCGGGGCGAATCTTCTTCGCCTTCAACGACGAAAGCGGCCTGCGCTGCGGCTATGTCGGCGCCGAATGGATGGGCGACGACGCCCTGCTTCGCTCGGTCGTCGTGCTGCCGCTGTTTCGCGGGCGCGGCCATGGACGGCGGATCATGGAATGGATGCTGGGCTGGCTGAACCGCGCCGGAGCCCACGAGCTTTACCTGCTGACCGACAGCGTCGTGCCGATGATGGAAAAATTCGGCTTCCGCCCCATCGACCGCGCCAATGCCCCTCCTGGCGTGCGCGCCACCCGCCAGTTCTCGACGCAATGCCCGATCGAAGCGGTGTTGATGCATCGGCCCGCGTGCCAGGGGTAAGATGCACTGCCGCCTGAGGCCAATGGCCCCAAGCCCCTTTGATGTATTCTTAACGATAAACCGTCATGCGCGGGCTTGTCCCGCGTATCCACGCCGTAATAGCGGCACGCAATGCTTTAATCGGCGCTCCCGCTTCACCGCGTGGATGGCCGGAACAAGTCCGGCCATGACGGTCAATGATTTACGTCAAACGCGCCATACCAGCGAAAGCCCCTACAGCGCCTTGGATTCGACCAGATAATCCCAGCCCAGCGCCGCGTAATTGGCGGCGGAAACCGGGAAAAACGCCAGTTCCGCTTCGCTGAGCTGACGCAGGCATTTGGCCGGGCTGCCGCCCCACAACTCGCCCTTGCGCACCACCTTGCCGGGAGTGACCAGCGCACCCGCCGCCACCATTGCCCCGCTTTCGACGATGGCGCCATCCATCACCGTGGCGCCCATGCCGACGAAGCAATTATCCTGCAAGGTGCAGGCATGCAGAATGACGCCATGCCCGATGGTGACGTCCGAACCGATATAGCAGCCGAACTTGCCACGGGTGCAGTGGACGATAGTGCCGTCCTGAATGTTGCTGCGCTCGCCGACACGGATTTCATGCACGTCGCCGCGCAGCACGCAGCCGTACCAAACGCTGCTGCCGGCACCGATGACGACGTCTCCGGTGACCACGGCGGTCTGGGCGATGAAGGCGTCGGCGGCGATGGTGGGCAGGACACCTTTATAGGGCAGGATCAAAGCCTTCACGTCGAGTCTCCGTCTTAAGGGAACATGGGCCGCTGCATCAGGGCGGTGGTTTCCGGCTGACCGAACATTAGATTCATGTTCTGCAAAGCCTGACCCGACGCGCCCTTGACCAGATTATCGATGACCGAGCAGAGGATCGCCCGGCCCGGCTGCCGATCAGCATGCAGCGAAATATGGCACAGATTGGAGCCGCGGACGAAGCGTGTTTGCGGCACCGACCCCGCCGGCAGCAGCCGCACGAAGGGCTCGTCGGCATAGGTGCGTTCCAGCGCGGCGCGCAGATCGTCGATGCTCGCGCCCTCGGCCAGTTTGACATAGATGGTCGATTCCATGCCCCGGCTCATCGGCATCAGATGCGGGGTGAAGCTGACCATCACCGGGCGACCGGCGGCTTCGCTCAGACCCTGGTCGATTTCCGGAGAATGGCGATGGCTGGCGACGCCATAAGGATGGATGCCTTCGGTCACTTCGGTGAACAGATTGGCTTCCTTGGCGGCGCGCCCTGCCCCACTCGCTCCCGACTTGGCATCGATGATGATGTCTTCGGCCTGGATCAAGCCCACCGCCAGCAACGGCGCCAGCGGCAACTGCGAACAGGTCGGGTAGCAACCGGGATTGGCCACCAGCCGCGCCGAGGCCACCTTCTCCCGCGCCAGTTCGGTCAGACCATAAACGGCGGTCTTTTGCAATTCGGGAGCCTTGTGCTCATGGCCGTACCACGTCGCATAGTCCGCCGTGTTTTTCAGACGGAAGTCAGCCGACAGATCGACGACCTTCACATGCTCGGGCAAAGCGGCGATGACGTCCTGGGTGGTGCCATGCGGCAAGGCGCAGAACACCGCCTGGATGTTGGCCCAATCCACTTGATCGATGGACACCAGCTTAGGCAGTTTGTCGCCGATGAACTGCGGGAAGACGTCGGCCATCTGCTGGCCGGCCTTGCGGTCGGCGGTCAACGCTTCGATGCGAAAGGTCGGATGCTGGGCCAGCAGGCGGACCAGTTCGGCCCCGGTGTAGCCGCTGGCTCCCAGGATGGCGACGGAGATCGTGTTCATTGGTCCCAAACCCTTCAGCGCAATGCGTTGTGAATCAGATAACTAGCGATATCGAGCGGCTTGATCTTGATGTCCTTGGTCGCGAAGCCGTCGAGCGCCTTGGTCAGCAGGATATGGTTCTCGACGTTCTCCGGCTTGACCTTGAAGATGCCGTGGTGGCCGCGAATTTTTGGGTACAGGGTCGGATCGACCATCTTTTCGCGGGGTTTCAGGCGCTCGATCAGATCGGCCTCGGCCACCCCGTCGGCATCTTGCTTTTTCACCACGGTCCAATCGGTTTCACCGCACCAACCGGCCTTGACCGTAGCCGCCAGAGCCTCGGCGTCCTCGGCCACGCCCAGCTTGTAGAGGTTCTTGCCCAACCCCACATCGCCGCCCCATTTCGCCGTGGAGACGCTGCGCGCCACAAAAACAATGCCCATACCGCCGCCTCCGCTCGGCCGCCCATCGACCCTGGCCTTTGGCATAACATAGGCCGCCCTCGCGTTCCATCACGGCGAGGTTCTCCCCATAATGGATGGGACGACTCCCCCAAATCCACCCCGATTTGATGAATTTTTCCTATCGCCAAGTTCGGTAAAACCGATTAGTCTCCACCCCGCGATGATGAAGATCACCACAACCCTTCGACGGTCCTTGCTGGCCGTCCTGGTCGCCAGCGGCACTCTTACCGCTGTGACGACTTCCGCCGAAGCGATGAACTGCGTGCAGTTCATGCAACACGCTTCGCAGGTCACCTTGCATGGCGACGCCTATACCTGGTGGGACAACGCCAACGGCCAATATGGCCGTGGAGGCCGCCCGCAGCCGGGCGCCGTCATGGTGTTCTCGAAGACCGGAAACCTGCAGCACGGCCATGTGGCGATGGTCCGCGCGGTGCGCGACAATCGCACCGTGCTGGTCGATCACGCCAACTGGTCGCCGATCCGTGGCCATCGCGGTCAGGTCGAGCGCAGCGTCGCCGTCGTCGATGTCTCGCCGCATAACGACTGGAGCCGCGTTCGCGTGTGGTACCAGCCGACGGCAGAGATCGGGCAGACGGTGTACCCGGTCAAGGGCTTCGTCTATCCGAAACACCCGACCACGCCGCATCACGTCCGCTGAGCCGACCTGCTCGCACGACGTCATCGCGATCAAAAAGGGGCCGCTCCATTTCTGGAGCGGCCCCTTTTGTTTTGTTTCGTCGGCCACACGCGTCGGACAAAGAAAAAGGGGCTTGGGATTTCTCCCAAGCCCCTCGTTCCGACCCCGGCGAACCGGGAGACGCTTTAGCGCTTGCTGAACTGGAAGCTACGACGGGCCTTGGCCTTACCGTACTTCTTACGCTCAACGACGCGCGAATCGCGGGTCAGGAAGCCGGCCGACTTGAGGGGGCTACGCAGAGCCGGCTCATAGTAGGTCAAGGCCTTGGAGATGCCATGACGCACGGCGCCGGCCTGACCGGACAACCCACCGCCAACAACGGTCACGACGACATCGAACTGCTCGATGCGGCTGGCCACCTGGAACGGCTGGTTGATGACCATGCGCAGCACGGGGCGGGCAAAGTACACCTCGAGGGTGCGGCCATTGACGGTGATCTTGCCCGAACCAGGCTTGATCCACACGCGGGCGATAGCGTTCTTACGCTTGCCGGTCGCATAAGAGCGGCCCTGCGCGTCGATCTTCGGCTCGCGGACCAGGGTCGCCTGCGGCGCGGCGGCCTGAAGGTCGGCCAGGGCGCTGAAGTCTTCGGCCATGGGTTAGGCGCTCCTCTTGTTCTTCGGGTTCATCGCCCCGACGTCCAGCGCCTCGGGCTGCTGAGCGATATGCGGATGCTCGGTACCGGCATAGACGCGCAGATTCTTCATCTGCAAGCGGCCCAGCGGACCACGGGTGATCATGCGCTCGACGGCCTTGATCACGACGCGCTCGGGGTACTTGCCACCCAGCAACTGACCCATGGTCCGGCTTTTGATGCCGCCGGCGAAGCCGGTGTGCCAATGGAACACTTTCCGCTCAAGCTTGCGGCCGGTCAGGGCCACTTTCTCGGCATTGATGACGATGACATTGTCACCGCAATCGATGTGCGGGGTGTAGGTGGGGAGGTGCTTACCGCGCAGGCGCATCGAAATAATGCTTGCCAGACGGCCCAGAACGACGCCGTCCGCGTCGATCACCACCCACTTCTTGGTAACATCGGACGGTTTGGCGGAATAGGTCTTCATCATTCCCACTGCAAACCTGACTTAAGCGAGAGGGCACCAAGCCCCCTCAATGAGGTCGCGGAGTATGCCAGATTCAAAGCCGCAGTCAACACGAAAAATATCGTTGTTTTTCAATGCGTTGCAATGACGGTATGGAGATACCGCGTCGGAGAGGGGCGAATTGGCTGGGATTGCGGGTGTCCGGCGAATGCGCCGCCAAACCTCGACAGCGGCACAGATATTCACTATATGTTCTCCTTGCACAGGAGACCTCGATGACCCCGGCGGACTGGCCCAAAGCGCGCGGCGCGCGATCCAACCCAAAGCCGCGATTCGACCGCCTGGAGCGGGACTCCTGCGATGATGGCTGGGATCTGGACGAGGACTCGCCAGCACCTCCCGGCACCACCATCCACATCGACAAGGCCAAGTCGGTCATCACTCGCAACACCTCGCCGGACATCCCTTTCGACCGCTCCATCAATCCTTACCGGGGCTGCGCCCATGGCTGCGTGTACTGCTTCGCCCGCCCCAGCCATGCTTATCTGGACCTGTCCCCCGGCCTCGACTTTGAAACCCAATTGTTCATCAAGCCCGACGCGCCGCGACTGCTGGAGGCCGAATTGCGCAAGCCCGGCTACCGCCCGGCGCCAATCGCCATCGGCACCAATACCGATCCCTATCAGCCCATCGAGCGCGAGCACCGCATCATGCGCGGCTGCCTGGAGGTGCTGGCCGCGTTCAACCACCCCGTCACCATCACCACCAAGAGCCATCTGGTCACCCGCGACATCGACATCCTGGCCCCCATGGCGGCCAAGGGATTGGCGGCGGTGGCGGTCAGCGTCACCACGCTGGACCGCGACCTTCACCGCAAGCTGGAGCCGCGCGCCGCCACCCCGGCCAAGCGGCTGGAAGCCATCCGCCAGTTGGCGGCAGCCGGCATCCCGACCATGGTGATGGCCGCGCCAGTCATCCCCCGCATCAACGACCACGAGCTTGAGGCCATCCTGGCGGCAGCCAAGGAAGCTGGAGCGCAGAATGCCGCCTATACCCTGCTGCGCCTGCCTTACGAGGTGAAGGACCTTTTCGCCGAATGGCTTCAGGCCCATTTTCCCGACCGGGCCGAGCACGTCCTGTCCCTGGTTGCTCAGCAGCGCGACGGCAAGCTTTACAGCTCCACCTTTGGCACTCGCTACAGCGGCGCCGGGCCGCATGCCGAATTGCTGGCACAACGCGTCCGCATCGCCCAAAAGAAACTGGGTCTTGACGGCAGCCGTCTGCCTTTGGATGTCAGCCAGTTCAAGCCGCCGCCGGCTGTGGGTGATCAGATGAGTCTGTTTTGATATGGGGAGTTGTCTCCCGCTACCCCAGCAGCCAATACCGCAACACTGCGCTGACCGCCTGCGGCTGCTCCACCGGGCTGAGGTGCCCCGACTCGTCGATAGGAACATATTTCGCCCCAGGAATGCCGGCGGCGATTTCCGCCAGCACCTCGGGCGGGGTCAAGCTATCTTGGCGGCCAGAGACCACCAGGGTCGGGCAAGCGATGGCGGCCAGATCGGGGCGGCTGTCGGGGCGGCTCATGATCGCCGTCTGCTGACGGATGAACGCCCCCGCCCCCAGCCGCTGCGCCATGGTCAGCACGGTGCCGACGATGCGTTCATCCTTTAAATGCCCGGCATAAAGCTGGTTGGCCAGCATCTGCGCCGGCAGTTTGGAAAAGCCTCCGGCCCTGGAAATGTCGATCATGTCCAGGCGGCGCTGGCGGCTTTCCGGAGTATCGGGGCGGGCAGTGGTGTTGAACAAAGCCAGCCGCGCGACGCGTTCGGGGGCTTGGCGCATGATCTCGAAGGCGACATAGCCGCCCATCGACAACCCCGCCAAGCCGAAAAGCGGCGGAGCCGCCGCCAGCACCGCCTGAGCCAGCCCGCCCACGCTATCGGCCACGGTCAAATCGGCGACCATCGGCGCGGCAATGTCAGCCAGACTGCCGATTTGGTGACGCCATAGGGCGGCGTCGTTCAGCAGGCCGGGGCACAGCACCAGGGGCGTCTTGCCCATATCCGTCGTCTCCATCTTATTTAACCAGCGCGACCAGCTCTTTGAACTCCGCCGTCCCCGCCACATGCAGCCATTCGAACAGCACCATTTCCAGGC
>DATGZW010000436.1:0-3612 GCA_035297005.1 Patescibacteria group bacterium | reverse complement strand
CCGACCAACAACCCGCCGATGACCGCCCGCCCCAGAGCCGCGTTTTCCTCGCTGCCGCCACCCAGGTTCAGCGCCATCGGGATCATGCCGACGATCATCGCTCCGGCGGTCATCAGGATCGGGCGCAGGCGGATGATCCCGGCCTCGAAGGCGGCGTCGAAGGCGCTGCGGCCACTCTCCTGGAGTTCCTTGGCGAAGGTGACCAGCAGGATCGAATTGGCAGAAGCGACGCCGACGCTCATCACCGCCCCCATCAATGACGGGATCGAAAAGGTGGTGCCGGTGAGGAACAGCATGAAAACGATGCCGCACATCGCCCCCGGCAAGGCGCAGATAACGACGAAGGGATCGACCCAGGTCTGGAAGTTCAGAACCATCAGCAGGTAGACGAACACCGCCGCGAAGACCAACCCCACGCCGATCTCGGCGAAGGCCTGGTTCATGCTGGAGATTTGTCCACGCACGACGATGCTGTTGCCCGGCTTCAGCTTGGCGCTTTCAGCCTTGACGATGGGGGCGATATCCTTGGCGACGCCTCCCAGGTCTCTATCCTGGATATTGGCGTAGACGTCGTAGACCGGCTGAACGTTGGTGTGGTTGGCCACCGTCGGCTCGCTGTTGCGCGAGATGGTGGCGACATTGCTGAGCAGCGTCAGCGTCTGTCCGCTCGCCGCCGTCACCCCGGTATCCTTCAGTGCGGACATACGGTCCATCCGGTATTCCGGGGTTTGCACAGCCACCGGATAGGGAATCCCGGTGCGCGGATCGGTCCAGAAATTTGGGGCCACCTGATAGCTTGAACTCAGGCTGACATTCAGGTTTTGCGCGATGCTTTGCGCCGTCGTGCCAAACTCGGCGGCGCGGTCGCGATCGACATCGACAAACAGTTCCGGCGCATCGACGATCTGGTGCAGGTGAACATCGACCGCCCCGGTGACGTCATGCAGGCGGGTGCGGATGTCGCGGGCGATGTCCAGATTGCTGCCGGTATCGCGTCCAACCACCTGGATATCGATAGGAGCCGGCAGGCCGAAGTTCAGGATCTGCGTCATGATGTCGGCGGGCTGGAAATAGAAGATAGCGTCGGGGAATTGCTGCGGCAGCCGCAGCCGCAGTTCGCGCATATAGCTCGCCGTCGGCGCATGGCCTTCGTTGAGCGAAATGAGGATCTGCCCGTCGTTCAGCCCGACCAGCGAATTGTCGTTGTAAGCCAGGTTGGTGTTGCTGGCCGGCATGCCGATGTTGTCGATCATCAGCCCGCGATCCTTGTCGGGAATGACCGAGCGGACGACATCCTCGACCGACTGGAACAGCTTTTCGGTGTTCTCGATGCGCAAGCCGGAACGCCCGCGCACATGCAGCCGGATTTGCCCGCCATCAACCTGGGGAAAGTAGTCTTGCCCGACGAAAGGAACCAGTGCCGCCGTCGCCGCCAGAATCAGCGTTAAGGCCAGCGGCACCACCGCGCGCCGGGTCAGCACCAGCACCAGAAGATTGGCATAACCGTCGCGCAGGCGGTCGAAGCCGACGTTAAAGCGGCCATGCAGGCGGCCGAACCAGCCGGGTGCACTGTCGTGGCCGTGCGTTTCACCGGCCAGGAAGGCGTTGATGCAGATAGGCACCAAAGTCCGCGACAGGCCATAGGACGCCAGCATGGCGAACACCACCGCCAGGGCCTGCGGGACGAACAGATAGCGCGCCGGGCCGGTGAGGAAGAACACCGAGACAAAGGCGGCGCAGATGGCCACCGTCGCCACCAGGGACGGTTTGCCCACGCCGATGGTGCCTTCGACGGTGGCTTGCAGCAGCCCCTTGCCCTCGTCGATCAGGCGATGGGTGTTTTCGATGGTGATGGTCGCGTGATCGACCAGGATACCCACCGACAAGGCTAACCCGCCCAAGGTCATCACGTTCATCGTCTGGCCCAGAGCGAACAGCGCGGTCAGCGAGAACAGAATCGCCAGCGGGATCGACACCAGCACCACCAGCGTCGAGCGCCAACTGCCCAGGAACAGCAGAATCATCAAGCTGGTCAGCGCCGCCGCCATGATGCCTTCCTGCACCACGTCGTCGATGGACTGGACGACGAACAGCGACTGGTCGAACAAGGTGTCAATATGCATGCCCGCTGGAGCCGCCGCCCGCAGCACCGGCAGAACCTCGTTCTTCACCTGATTGACCACGTCGAGCGTCGAGGCGTTGCCGCTTTTCAGGATGGTCATCAACACCGACCGCTTGCCTTCGGTGCGGACGATGTTCTGCTGGATCGCCGAGCCGTCACGCACATGGGCGACGTCGCGGACATAGACGATGGAGCCGTCGGCCTTACGGATCGGAATGGCGTTCAGCATCTCGACAGCCGAGGGCGTCGCGTTGGTCTGCACGATGTATTGCGATGCGCCGATCTTCATCTGACCCGATGGCATCGTCAGGTTCTGCGCGTTGATCGCCTGAGTGACATCCAGCGGCGTCAGGCCGGTCGCCAGCAGCTTGTCGGGGTCGAGATCGACCATGATCTGACGCGGCTTGCCGCCATAGGGCGCCGTCACCGTCGCTCCGGGCACCGAGGTAATCTGCTGCCGCCCGCGATACAGCGCGTAGTCGTACAGGCTTTGCTCTGACAGCCCCTGGCCGCTGATGCTGAGTTGCAGCACCGGCACGCTGGAGGCGCTGAAGCGGATGACGATCGGCGGATTGATGCCGGGCGGCATCTGCGAACGCACCGAATTGGTCACCGAGACGATCTGGGCGATCGCCAAGTCGATATTGACGGTAGGCTGGAAGTAAATCCGCTCGACGCTGACACCGGGCAGGCTTTGCGATTCGATATTTTTGATATCGCTGACGTTGTTGGAGATCTGGAATTCGCTGAAGGTCGATATCCGATGCTCGACTTCCTGCGGAGACAACCCCGTATAGGTCCAGATGACCGTGACCACCGGGATGTCGATGTTGGGGAAAATATCCGTGGGGATTTTGGTCAGCGCCGCGCCGCCGAGAAACAGAATGGCGATCGCCACGACGATCCATGTCCGGGGAAAGCGCAGAGCGAGGCGAACAATGCCGCCGCCCGATAATTCATGATTGTCGCCGGGAGACTCCCCGCGCTCTGAAACAGAAATGCCCGACATGATCTCTACTGCGATTCATGAAAAGGAGGCCACCGGCCAAGCAGACGCGATAAATCGCGGCCACGGCTGGGACTGCGTCGTGGCCGGTGGCGACCCGAAGCTAATCTTTCCAGTTTGCCGGAGCCGGGAAGAGTTCCACGGCCACCTGCTTCATCAAGGCGGCGAAATGCGGATCGTTAACTTGAGCGACTCCGTCAACCCGGCCATCAGTGCTGGTCACCACCATATCCTTGTCGCAAAGGGCGGCAGTGACGACGACATTGCTGGCGCGCGGACTGTCACTCGGCATGGCCGACATCGCACAGAGGTTCCCCGCGCCACCAGACCCAGCGAACGCCACGACGACGCGATACCCTTCCCGCGCCGAGGCGCCGGGCCGCGTCGTGAAATGGGTGCCGGGACCGACCGCAGCCGCCTGCATCTGGGACGCCACGGCCTCCGCCACCTCATCCGCCCGCTGGGGAAACGGATTGCCGAAAAC
>DATGZW010000435.1:0-3131 GCA_035297005.1 Patescibacteria group bacterium | reverse complement strand
TGACGGCGGTCGCGGATATCGTTGACGCCCAGATAGGTAGCGAACAGCACGACCGGCAGACAGGCGAAAAACGCCATGAGAAAAAGATGCCATCGGATCGCCACGCCCGCCCCCCGTATCAGCCCCAAGCGCTGCCCCTTCTCCGCCCGCTAACGGCAGAATAGCCGGGATGGATGTTCGCGGAAAGCGGCAATGCGGGCGAGTGCGGCATCGTGGACCCGCAACCCGCCTCTGATAGCCGCCCTCCTCACTGCCCCGGCGCCTGACGCACGCGGCCGATGGTGACGTGGAAGATCGAGCCCTCGCCAGGGGGCGACTCGACCCAGATGTCGCCGCCGAAGCGACGCGCGATGCGTTGGCAGACGGTCAGGCCAACCCCGGTGCCCTGGACATCGCTGGCCGGGTTCAGGCGCTGGAATATCTCGAAGATCTTCTGGTGATAGGCAGGCTCGATACCGATGCCATTGTCGCGCACCGACAACCGCCACTGGCTGGCCGAGAACGGTTGAGCGGAAATGTCGATCTGCGGCTTGCGCTCGGGGTGGCGGTATTTCAGGGCGTTGCCAACCAGATTCTGGAACAGACTGGTCAGTTGCGGTTCGTCGGCCATCACCTCGGGCAAATTGCCGATGGTGATGATGGCGCCGGTGTCCGCGATCACGCCGCGCAGATTGGCCAAGGCGAAGTCCAAGGCGACCTGCGCCGGCACCGCCGTCAACGGATTGCCCTGGCTGGTGATGCGGGCGAACTGCAACAGGTCGGAAATCAGCAGCGACATCCGCTTGGCGGAATCGACGATGAATTGCAGGAATTCCTGACTTTCACCGTCCAACCGCCCCTGCTGCCGGCGTTCCAGCAATTGGCTGAAGCTGACGATGTTGCGCAATGGCGTTTGCAAGTCGTGCGAGGCCACATAGGCGAAGCGCTCAAGATCGGCGTTGGACTGCGTCAGAGCGGCATTGGCCTGCTGCAACTCGGTGGCCTTAGCCAGCATATCCTGTTCGACGCGGATCTTTTCGGTGGCGTCGCGCTCGACGCTGATCCCCAGCTTGTGGCCATCGACGGTGACGGCGCGCCAGCTGATTTCGACAGGGAAGGTGCTGCCGTCCTTGCGCCGATGCACGCGCGGAAACATAAGCCCGCCATCGCCTTCGACCAAGGTCGCGGACAGCGCCGTCCAGGCCGCCAAATCAGCGAGATTAGGGTCGATATCGAGGACACAAAGGCAGCTTAGCTCATCGCTGGAATATCCCAATTGCTCACAGGCCGCCTGATTGAAATCAAACAAGCCGCCGTCTTTTATATCGATAATCAGGATGGCGTCGTTGGAGCGGTCGATGGCTTGGCGGAACAGTGCTAACGAGGCTTCCTTGCGGCTAAGTTCCTGGGTAGTGTCCAGCAGCGTCTTCCAATCACGGGTCAGGCGCGTGGCGGCGGCGGCGGAAATCAGCAGAAACAGGCCCAGCAGCGCCCCCATGACCAAGGCCTCGCGCCGCCAGATGCTTAGGGTGTCGTCATCGGCCATGCCGACCAGCAGATACAGTGGACGCACATCGACTTCGCGGAAGAAATAGGTCCGCGAGATGCCATCGACAGCCGAGCGGGTATGATAGCCCGCCGCCTTGCTGCCGCCGTCGATCAAGGCATGCAACGTAGGCAGAACCGTCGGAGTGCCGCCGACGGCTTTGTCCCCAAGGGGATTGGGATAGCGGGCGATCACCCGCGCCTGCGCGTCGGTCAGAGTGACGCTGCCGCCCGCCCCCAGATCGATGGTCGAAAACAATTTCGCCAATTGCTCGACGGCGACGCCGGCGTGAACCTGTCCGGCGAAGCTTCCATCCGCATTGTCCAGGCGGTGCGCCAGACCAAGTGCCGCTTTGCCGCTGATCGGACTGGCGATCGGGGTCGAGATGAACAACGCGCCGTCAGCATTGCTTTTGGAATGGACGAACGTCCCGGTGCCGCTCATATCGGCGTTCTTGGCGATGACGTTGGTCACGGCATGGGTGACGATGCCGTTTTCGTCCAGCACACGAATCCCCAAAGCTTCGGGAATGCGGGCGTCGTGGCGGGCGATGAACTGGTCGAGCGTGGCGGCATCGATGCCGCCGGCGGCCTTTTGCCGGTCAATCTCGTCAATGACCGCCAGCAGAGTCAAATCGACTTTGTCGATGAAGCGGGAGAGGTCTTCTTCCAGAACCCGAGAGAGGTTTTCGGCGTCCACCGCCGCCATTTGGCGATGGGTCAAAAAGCCCTGGTAAAGCGCCAGAGAGATCAAGCCGATAACGAACAGGTTGGCGAAAATCAGCGCCACCAGGAAGCGACGTGCGCCCGATTGTAGGATGGTCTTGCCGGTGGAGATGGCCAAGGGTGCCAAGACAGTTCTCTCTGGGATCGGAGACTTGCCTTAGTATTACGCCAAAACAGTAATGAGTACAGGGGAACTCTAAACGATTCGGCGAGATCATCCGCCAAAAGGCGGACATGACCTCGCCGAAGCAGCCTTGCTTACCCCGTGACGGGGCGACGGTTCGATGGTGCCGCTTTACGGCGACGGCGGCTCGGCAGCCGGCCTGTCGAGGTCGGAGACCGAAGGCAGTGGCGTCACCGGCGCGGGCGGCGGCGGAGCGGCGGCAGCCTCTGGCGGCGCAGTCACCGGGATATCCTTGACCACGCTCGGCGGCGGAGCCGGCGGCGCTTCGGCGGGAGGTGCAACAGGTGCCGCAACAACGGGAGACACCACGACCGGAGCCGGCGGCGGAGCTGGTGACGCTTCGGCGGCCGGGACAACGGGCGTCACCGCGACCGGCGCAGGCGGCGGAGCCGGCGGCACCTCAACCGGCGGCGGAACATCCTTGACCACGACTGGCGCGGGCGGCGGCGGAGCTTCGACAGGAACGGAAACCGGAACCGGCGCCGTGACGACAGGAGACACCGCTACCGGCGCGGGCGCGGGTGCGGCCACGGAAGCAGGCGCAGGCGCAGCGGCCTTTTCCTTCGGAGGCTCCTTCACCGGCGGCGGATCGATGGCCACCGAATAATCCGGGATGATACGCGCTTGGCTGCCGGTGATGACCAGAACCTTTTGGCCAAGCGAAAGCGGGGTCGGCTCGCGCTGCGTCACGGACAGC
>DATGZW010000434.1:0-5881 GCA_035297005.1 Patescibacteria group bacterium | reverse complement strand
CATGTCATGCATGACGGTCAGCATCTCGGCGCGCATATCGACCTGGCTGTCGACCGGAGCAACCGGGAAGTAACCGCCCTTGACGGCGGGGCGATGGCCGGTGTTGCCTTCGGGGAATTCCTTACCCGAAGCGTACGGGCCTTCCTCGGAGTCGATCTTGTAGAACACGTGGTTCATGCTGACTTCGAAGCGGACGTCGTCGAACACGAAGAACTCGGCCTCGGGGCCGAAATAGGCAGTGTCGCCAACGCCCGAGGTGGCGATGTACTGCACGGCGCGCTTGGCGATCGAGCGCGGGTCGCGGTCATACAGCTGGCCGGTCGAGGGCTCGACGATGTCGCAGAAAATGATCAGCTGGGTCTGGGCGGCGAAGGGGTCGATCACGGCGGTGGCCAGATCCGGCATCAGGATCATGTCCGACTCGTTGATGCTCTTCCAGCCGGCGATCGACGAACCGTCGAACATGATGCCATCGGTCAGCAGCTCTTCATCGACCGTGGTGACGTGCTGGGCAGTGTGCTGCCACTTGCCCTTGGGGTCGGTGAAGCGGAAATCGACGTATTTGACGTCGTATTCCTTGATCAGTTCGAGGACTTTCTTCACATCGGACATGGTCAGTTTCCCAATAGTTGGAAGGAATTAAACAATTATAATGTTTGCCATCGGCCATACAATCCATCCCACCCTCTCTCGCAAAAGAGAGGCCAGTTTGGCGAGTGCGGTCAGATGGCGTCGGTGCCCCGCTCTCCGGTCCTGATACGAATAGCTTCTTCGACAGGAGTCACGAAAATTTTGCCGTCGCCGATTCGCCCGGTGTGGGCGGCCTGCTGGATGGCTTCGATAGCGCGTTCCACGAGGTTGTCCTCGATGACCAGCTCAATCTTCACCTTCGGCAGGAAATCCACAACATATTCGGCGCCGCGATACAGCTCCGTGTGACCCTTTTGTCGTCCAAAGCCTTTGGCTTCTGTGACGGTGATGCCCTGCAGGCCGATCTCGTGAAGGGCTTCCTTCACCTCGTCCAGCTTGAAGGGTTTGATGATCGCTTCGATCTTCTTCATGTATGCCGGTGCTCTGCTTCTCTGGGAACCCGCTTTGCGTCGAAACGCGTCACCCATTTAGCACGCCTTGTGCCAGTTGGGCTATGGCGAAAAATGCCGAATTTGCGGGGGGTTACCCAAGGTTCGCGTTGGGTGATTGCCTGTTTTTGCGCCTCTGATGCTTAAATATGCAGCATGGCTGGCGCGCAAAGGGGCAGACTTGGGGTGGCGGCGGCGCTGTGCTAAAAATGATTTCCTCCTTGTCAGTCCTACCGGAAGACTTGCCGTGAAGCCTGCGAATTCCGTCCTGTCCAGTTATGGAACCAGCATTTTTGAAGTCATGTCGCGCCTTGCTGTCGAGCACGGCGCGGTCAATCTGGGGCAGGGCTTCCCCGAAGGGCTGGAGCCCCCGGCCCTCATCCAGGCGGCGGCCCGCGCCATCATCGACGGCCCCAACCAATATCCGTCGATGATGGGTACACCTGCCTTGCGCCAAGCTGTGGCCGACCATGCGAAACGTTTCCATGGCCTGCGGGTTGATCCATTGACCGAGGTCATCGTGACCTCTGGCGCCACCGAGGCGCTGGCCGATTGTCTGTTCGGCCTGATCGAGCCGGGCGACGAAGTGGTGCTGATTGAACCCTTATACGACAGCTATCTGCCGATTGTGCGGCGGGCAGGCGGCGTAGCCCGTCTGGTGCGGCTGCAACCGCCCGAATGGCGTCTGCCGCGTGCCGAGTTGGCGGCGGCGTTCGGCCCGCGCACCAAGCTGTTTATCCTCAATTCACCGATGAACCCGACCGGCAAGGTGTTCGACGCCGACGAACTGGCCTTCATCGCCGGGCTGCTGGTCCGCCACGACGCCTATTGCATCTGCGACGAGGTCTACGAGCACCTGATCTATGACGGCCGCCGCCATATCTCACTGATGACGCTGCCCGGCATGCGCGAACGCTGCGTGCGGTTGGGCTCGGCCGGCAAGACCTTCTCGCTGACTGGGTGGAAGGTCGGCTACGTCACCGCCTGCCCGGCGCTGCTGCAACCGATCGCCAAGGCGCACCAGTACCTGACCTTCACCACCGCGCCCAACCTGCAACAGGCGGTGGCCGAGGGGCTGGGCTCACCCGACGCCTATTATCACGGGCTGGCCGCCGACCTTCAGGCGCGGCGCGATACCCTGGCTGGCGGCTTGGCTGGGGTCGGGCTGGGGGTGCTGCCGTGCCAGGGCAGCTACTTCCTGACCACCGACATCCGCCCCTTGGGATGGGGTGGCGACGACGTCGCCTTTTGCCGCCACATCACCATCGAGGCTGGAGTGACGGCGGTTCCGGTCAGCGCGTTCTATCAGGGCGGCGAGGTTCGCCACTTCGCCCGCTTCTGCTTCGCCAAGCGTGAAGAGGCGCTGAATGAGGCGATAATCCGCCTTCGCACACATTTCTTGAAAACAGATGCTTGACGAGGTCCGTCAGATTGGGATAGACAACGGGCCTCTTCGGTGGCGGGTGTAGCTCAGTTGGTTAGAGCGCCAGTTTGTGGTACTGGATGTCGTCGGTTCAATTCCGATCACTCGCCCCACTTTCCCTGCGGTTTTTTAGGGCAGTCGTGCTGACTGTTTTACACGGCGATAGGAAAAGTTTTACACCGCGTCCCCGGTGTCGTTCTCGTCCCGTTCAAGAAAGCAACTGCTGGTAAGCAGTGTCATGGCCTCGCGCGCCAGCTTTTTCTGATTGACCCGTCTCCCATATAGCTCAACCATTTCCATCGTCGCATGTCCCGTGATGGACTGCACCAGCTTAGCTGTGCATCCCGCCTCCAGCAGCCCGACGGTGGCATTTTTGCGGAGACCGTGGAACGGGCGCTTGATGCCCAGGCGCGTTTGCTCGCGGTTCCAGATCGTGCCGAACCCGTCATCCGTATAGGCTTCGCCCGTACGTTTCTGGACGATGGTCAGTCCGATCGCCGCCGCCTGTCCCTTGGCGGCGCGATCTTTGTACCGTTTGGTCTGGCGGTCACGCTCCTCGGCCATCTCCTCGGCCAGCAGAGGATGGATCGGCACCCACACCCGCTGATTGGTCTTTTCCTGCTTGACGTGGATGCCGCCGCTTTCGATGTCGTCCCACCTCATCGCCAACACATCCGCCCTCCGCTGGCCGGTGAACAGCGCCAAGTAAAAAGCGATGCGCGCAGCCCCCTCGCTCTGGTCGGCGAAGGCGAGGAGGGCGCTTTTCGGCCAGGGCGCCCATCCATCACTATCTGGAATCCTCAGCGACTTGACCGTTTTCGCCGGATTGTCTTCGCAGAGGTCGTAGTCCAGGCCGAACTTGAACAGGGTGCGCAGCGTCTCGACGCCACGATTCGCCGTCGTCGGGCGGTCCGACCGGCTATTGCGCCACATCAAGACGACCTTCTTGGTGATTCCGGCGAGCGGGATATCGCTCCACAGCAGGCGGGCGTCCTCGATGTGCCGGCGATACTCGTCCTGCGTGGATCCACGAAGCTGCGTGAATTCGGGTGCCGACAGATAGGCCGTGACCATCGCGCCGAAGGTGCCCGGCTTGGGCGCGCTTGACGATTCACCCTCAAATGTCGAGTGGACCGCCGTGTAAGAGGTGAGAAATTCAGGGGTGCCCGGCTGGCCGTCAAGGGCTTGGCGGAACCCCTTGCGGCGGTAGTAGTGACGCCACCGTCCGTAGCGGTCTTTGATGCTTTGGACGTACTGGATATTAGCCACCAGACCCCATCCTTTCGGCCACACGCTGCGCGGCCAAGGACTCGGCGGCGATATTCACTTCGTGCTTCGCCGAGACCGGTCGCCGTAGGTTGCTCATCTTGTCCATGGCCGCGTCGAGCGCCGCGCGGTCCCACATCTGGCGGCGACCGATGGATATGGCTTTGGGGTAGCTCCCGGCCTCGACCCTGGCTAGGAATGTGGTTGCGCTGAGGCCGCAATAATAGGCGGCTAGATCAGTGTCCAGCATGCGCGGCAGCGCCCCTGTGGGCCAGTTGTCGGGTGTCTTCGGCATCTATCCGCGCTCCCCTGCGGTTGCCCCATGACCCAGCGCCGCTTCAATCACCGCCAAGTCGGCCTCGATGAACTCGACAGCCTCCAGGTCCAGACCGATCAGTGTCTCCCGGCGCGGCTCGTGCGTGTCGGGATCGTGGATGCAGAGGCTTTCGAGCAAGTCGTCACGCTCGCGGATGACGAAATCTCGGGCGGTTTCCAGCGCTTCCCGCAGCCGATCTGCCTCCGCCTGCGCCTGCCCAAGCTCCTGGCTGAGGCGACCGGCGAGAGTGATGGAGACGCGGAGTTGGTCGCGGAGGGTATCAATTTCGCGTGCCTGATCGGCGATCATATCCCGCGCGTCGGCGCAGGCGTCGATGAGGATGGCGGTTTCCAAGTCTTCGTCTTCGATGGCATCACGCATGGTCACCCCCATAAGTAGGCAGCATCGAAGCCGCCACCAGCTTTCCAAGCTCGGTGAGATAGAAGAACGCCCCGCACCACATTCCTGTGTCTCCGTAGGCGCGTTCGCCCCATGGACCCGAGAACAGACCGAACTCCCATGCCAAACTCAGCATGTCGAGGTTTCCGGGATCGACGCAGTAATGATCACGGTAGCCGCTGCCGTGCCGGTCTCGGCCAAAGGCGTGGGCCACCATCTGACGCTGTTCCGGCGACAGATCGGCGACAAGACGGTGCTCGTCGGGCAGCACCACGTCCTTGTGCTTGGCGCGGCGGACGATGATTTCCCGAAAAGTCACGCTTCCAGCATTACTCCAACTGCGGTACGCCATCGCCCGCGCCTTGCCGGCCGTCTCAGCAAAGAAGTGGTCGCGCTCTCCGTCGTCAGCCCATTCCGGCCACGCGTCCCAAGCTTTGCGAAGGCGGCTCATTGCGTCACCTTCTCGGCATGGGCGCGGGCTTTGGCGAGCGCTTCGGAGTGAAGCGCCTCGAACTCCACAATTTCCCTGTAAGTCCAGTCAGCTCGAAAGCCAGAAACCGCCCAATCCAGCGCCAGATATGCGGCATCGCGTTCTGCTTCGGCCTGGGTGGCGCGATCCAGCAGCCATTCCGTCAGCTTCGACCGATCCGGCCACACCAGATCATTGCCCGGATGCGCCTCCTGCCACCGCTTGATCCCGCGCATGTCGGCGTCCCACATGCGGTTGAATGTCTCCTGGCGCTGGGCTGCGATGGCTTCGGCCTCCGCCAGCCGCCGCGCCAGCTCATCGATAACGTCCCGATCCATCATCTCAAAACAGATGTTTCGAGGGTCTAGCAGGTCTTCGGTGGTCAGTTGGGTTAGGTCGGTCATTCTGCGGCAACCTCCCCCTTCTTCAGCCTTAGCTCTTCCTTCGCATCGTCAGCGCAGACTTGACACAACGGGGCAGATATCCCGTCGACGACGCGATGCGGCTCGACCTTCCCCTCGCACTCCCGACAGATGCCATCACGGCGCAAGGGCGGTGATGCCAAAGCACGGGCGAGCGCGGCAGATTGATAGGCGGCCTCGAATTCCTGGCTGATGTCGATCTCATCGGCCATGGTCAGGTTTCCTTCTGGATATTATTGTCGGGCATGTTGGTCTCCATGGGTTTGCACCGCACTGCGGTTCCGCCGACGACCTTGGTCAGATCGCGGTCGATGCGATATCCCCGGCGAAGGGCGGTGCGGCAGAGGTCGATGATCTGGGCGCGGCTGCCGGCGTGGCGGGCGAGGCCGAGATAGCTGTTACAGGTGGTTGCGAACTGGGAGGCGGGGATGGCATCCAGCCGGCGCAGGGCGTTGCGATGGGTCTTGGGGCGACCGCAGCGGCGATGCGGGCGGATGACATGGCCGA
>DATGZW010000433.1:0-5680 GCA_035297005.1 Patescibacteria group bacterium | reverse complement strand
CGGGTGATGGAGAGCGAGAACAACCCACCCTCTGTTCCTGTTTGATGCGACAGGGCTGGCCCGGCCCTCGGGCGGCCGTCGCCGGGGCGAATGTCGAGACCCCGGAAGGAGTCTTCCATGGCGCAAACCTCGTCCCCCTTCAGCACCATCTACGCATTCGGCGACAGCCTGTCCGACGCCGGCAACATCTCGACGCTCACCTCGGTCTCAGGGACCACCGAACCGGTTTCGCCGCCCTACTTCCAGGAAAATTACGGGTCGGCCTTCGGTAACGTATCCAGCACTGGGCCGACCTTGGTGCAGGATCTCCTTGGTCTCCAGGACCAGCACCATATCGGCGCGGTCACCGGTAACGTGTTCAGCAATGGACCGACCTGGGTGCAGGACCTTTCCTTGGACCTCGGGCTCGGCACGCTCAAGCCCAGCCTGCTGGGCGGCACGGACTTCGCTTATGGTGGCGCGGAAACCGGATCAACGCCGCAGAACGCGACTGATCCGGCCATCCAGGCCATTTCCCTGCCGGCCCAATTGTCCGAGTTTCAGGGCGACGTGTCGAAACCATCGGCCGGCGCACTCTACACGCTGTCGATCGGGTCGAACGACATCCTCGACATCCTGGGAAATCCCAGCCTGAGCGCGCAACAGCAGCTCAACGACCTGAACGCTGCCGTCACCAACGAGATATCCTTCGTGAAACATCTCGTCGCCGACGGCGCCACGAATGTGTTGGTCCTCAATGTGCCCGATCTCGGCAAAACGCCGGACGTCACCTCGGGCGCGGCCAACGGCAGCAATACGCCCTCCGCGGCCCTTGATGCCGAGGCATCCCACCTCTCCAGTGCGTATGACACGGCGCTCGCCAGCGGCCTCGCCACCATTGGCTCGGCTACCGTGCATGTCATCAACGCCTATCAGCTTATCGACAATGCCGTTGCGAACCCGGCGGCTTTCGGACTGACCAACGTCACGACCCCGGTCTGGAGCGGCAACTTCACCAGCGCCAGCAGCGGTACGCTCGCGGTGACCGGCACTGCGGCGCAGGATCGGTACCTGTTCTGGGACCATTTGCATCCGACCGAGTCGGGACATCTGGCGCTCGCCGCGGCGGCCGAACAGCTAATCGGCTGACCAAGTGGCGTCCCGAGACCTTTGCACTGTCAACTCGGTTCCCACCCGCAGGCGATCCAGATAGGCCTGATAGGCGAAGGAGCGATCGCGACGGCGGCCGGTGACCTCGGTCAGGATGCCGGCCTCGACCAGCACCTCGATGGCCCGCGTGGCGGTCGGCTTGCTGGCCTCCACCAATGTCATCGCCGTGGCCACGCTGACGATGGGATGGCGCGGCAAGGCCTCGAACAGCCGCAGCGCGCTGACCGATGCTGTTCCGCTGTGCAACACCCGGGCACGGTCGGCACCGACCAGGGTGAACAGGTCGCGTGCAGACGCCACCGCCTCATGGGCGATGGTCGCCACACCATCGAGGAAGAAGTCGAGCCACCCTTCCCAATCGCCGGCGGTGCGCACCGCGTCGAGCCGCCGATAGTATTCGGCTTGGTGCCGCTTGAAGAACAGGCTGAGATACAGCAGCGGCTTATTCAGCATCTGCCAATGTTCGAGCAGCAAGATGATCAGCAGGCGGCCAATGCGACCATTGCCGTCGAGATAGGGGTGAAGTGTCTCGAACTGCACATGCGCCAAGCCTGCCCGCACCAGAGGTGGCAATTGGTCCTCGCCGTGGAGATATTTTTCCAGGGCGCTGAGAAGCTCCGGCAACACATGCGGCGGAGGCGGCACGAACGCCGCATTGCCCGGCCGGCTGCCGCCGATCCAGTTCTGGCTGCGGCGCACGTCACCGGGCTGCTTGTTGGCCCCGCGAACGCCGCTCATCAGGCGGCGATGGGTCTCCCCCAACAGGCGCATGGACAGCGGCAACCCGTCTTGGGCGCCGAGCTGTTCACGGGCATAGGTCAGCGCGTCGAGGTAATTGCAGACTTCCTCAATATCGGCATTGGGCGCGGTCTGGTCGTCCGCCTCGAAGGCCAACAGGTCAACGAGCGTCGCCTGGGTTCCTTCAATCTGCGAGGAGAGAACCGCCTCTTTGCGCACGAAGGCATAGATGAACCAGTCGAGCGACGGCACCATTTCGCCGGCCAGGTCCAGCCGAGCCAGAGCCTGCTCCGCCAACCGCAACCGATCGGCAAGGGCGCCGTCGATAACCAGCGGTGGATCGGTCGGCGGCAAGGCGGCAGGGATGAAGGCAAGAACCTCCTCGCCGCCGGCAACCACCCGCTCGTACCGCCCCGTGTTCCGCGCGCCCATTCCCGATGCTCCCGGTGACCACGACCTGAACCGTCCAACGGATGGGAACGACATCGTTCCCAGAGGTGGTCGCTAAGAACACATCCTTTACTAAGGGGATTCGCTGGTCAAGGTTTCGTTCTTTGTGGTGAGGGGCGCCGCTGTATTCGGGCGGATTGCGACTGATGGCCACTGTAGGTCTCATATGCGGCTTATGAGACCGGAGTAACCCTGGTTGTTTGGTCACGCGACACCGTCAGCCAACAGCTTCAACAGTTCGACCAGCACCTCAACCAACACTGCGGCCAGGACTTTTCGGGAGGCAGGGGCCGGAGGTTCGAATCCTCTCACTCCGACCAACTGCGAGAAACAAAAAAGCCCGCCATTCCAACAGGATGGCGGGCTTTTTGCTGCCCTCGACCCGGCCGCTGCCGGGGACCAGGTACCGCATAGGTACCCGGGCTGCGGGCTGGCTGGCGGCTCCATGTTGTCAACATAGGCCCGTGCACCGCTCTATCCCTTGAATACCACCTCACGGTGATACTTCAAGAATTGCGGATGCGGACAGAGGTCCGGACGTGATGGCACCTGTAGCTTTCCATCGGGATGGACGAGGCGCTGCACGGTGTCCGGCACGCGGTCGCGCGCGACGAGGACCGTGTAATCCTCGTCGAAGGACACCAGCCCGCGGTCGAACATCCAGTGGACGGTCCCGCAGAGGGCAATACCGTTGCGAACAGAGTCCGGTCCCGAATCGGCCACCGGCCGAATATGCGCCGCCTGGACTTCGGACCGTCCGCCACCGTTGATGATCTTCAAGCCGGTGACGCCGCAGGTGTCGCTGTAAGCGGCCTTCACCGCCGTAGCGAAGGCGGCGTCCCGGAACGGACGGTGGGTAACCCGCTCGACGATGGGACGTTCGAACGTGGCCGGTTCCTCGGCAAGGCCATAGGCAGGAGCCTGATGCAAATCGGCCGGGGCGATGATGTCGGCAAACCCAGCCCGCAGAATGAGATCGTATTCGGTGTTGTTCAGCGGACGGACCGCCCGCCCGAATGCTCCCTTGCTTGTCTGTCCGTCCGGACGTCGCAAGCCGGACTCATAATAGTGTGTCCCCTCCTTGAATGGGACGGGACGGTCGAATTCGAGGAAGTCAGCGACGAATGCGTAGAAGTGATCCGCCAGGGTCGGATCAGCCTGTATGGCCGTGACGCGGGCGGTGGCGAAATACGCTTGGCGACCGCCGCGGCTGCTGAGGTCGCTGCTCGTCCGCCGCGGCTCGTAGTACAGAATCCAGTCGCCGATCGCGGATTCGACCTGCCGAAGATAGGCGCGCGGGAAATGATAACGAAACTCGGGGAGGTCGTCGTAGGTGGGGTCGACCTTGGTGGTGAAGACGGCCTTAGTCATCGAGCCGCCATCCGGGCGTGGCGTCGGCAGGCCGAAATCTCCAGACGCTGTTCCTCGAGCAACCGGCATCCCCCAATGGTTAGCGGAGGAACTATACCAGGTGCTCTACAGCTGGGAACCCCGATGTGCAGACGGCGGCGGTAATCGGCGTCCGCAGCGCACGATCAACAGGAGGTATTGGCGCCCGCCACCGCTCCTGGTCAGGGGCTCGGCGGTGGCGGGCTCCTCCTGTTGGCCCGGACAGTACCGGGCGCCCTCGGTGGCGCGGCCCAGCCAGAAAGTGCCTCGGTGTCCGAAGTGCCGTTACCTTCCGATGGCCGCTGATCGGAGTTCGCAGCCAGATCGGCGACCGCGCCCTAAAGGCGGTCGACCTCCTCGGCCTGGGCCAACTCCTCGGCGCGCAGCCGCTCCACGATGCCCTCGCGCTCAGCGATTTCCGCCAAGTATGGAGCACGAAAGATTTGCCCCAGAGACGCCCGCACTCGCCAGCATGCTTCTCGCCTGAAGGCGGGGACGGGCTTCAGACTCGACACCGCGTTGGCAGTGGCGGCACTGCTCAACGAAATTCAAGCTTGGCTACGCTTGTCCCCGCCCAAAGGTTGCGTATTGTGTCCGGCGGACATGTCGTGCGGAGACATCATGGGGGCGGCCTCACCCAATTTCGGCTTTCTGGTCGGCCAAGCCCAGCTTGTCCGCCTCGGCGTCTTGGCCGAACGGTATTTCCGTACGGACGCCAACACCGCCCTGATCAAGCTGCGCCAGTTCGGCGAGGTGATGGCCCAGACCTTCGCCGCCAAGGTCGGCCTGTATGTTGACATGGGCGAGCGGCAGGTCGACCTGCTGCGCCGGTTGGAGGATCGCGGTGCCGTTCCCCGCGACGCCGCCAAGCTGTTCCACGAACTCCGCATCGTCGGCAACAAGGCCACCCATGACGGTTTCGGCGATGCCAACGCCGCCCTGAGCGCCCTGAAGATGGCGTGGCAGCTGGCGGTGTGGTTCCACCGCTCCTACGGCGGCGACAAGGCGTTCCAGCCCAAGCCGTTCTCCCCGCCCGCCGATCCGCGCCAGGCCGCCGTTGCCGTCAGGCAGGAACTGGAACGGCTGCGCAAGCAGCATGCGGATTCGCTGTCGGCCTCGGAGCGCGCCGCCGCAGCGGCACGGGAGGCCGAACAGGCCCGCCTGACCGCCGAGGAGAGGGTGCGCCAGGAGGCCGAGGAAAAGGCGGCGCTCAAGGCGCTGCTGGCCGAAGCCGAAGCCAAGCAAACGGCTCTTCAGCAGGAGCTCCAGGCAGCCCAGGTCGCCGCGACCGCCAGCCCGGCCAAGGTCGAGCAGGTGGTTGAACTCGCCAGGGAGGCCGCCAGCGGCATCGATCTGGACGAGGCGGCGACGCGCAGCATCATCGACCGCCAGCTTCGGGATCGCGGTTGGGAGGTCGACAGCCAGTCCTTGACCTTCGCGTCCGGCGCCCGCCCGGCGAAGGGCAAGGCCATGGCGATCGCCGAGTGGCCGACCGAGGACGGACGGGCCGACTATGTCCTGTTCGTCGGCACCCTGTGCGTCGGCGTCATCGAGGCCAAGCGCAAGCGAAAGAACGTCTCTGCCGCCATCGACCAGGCCGAGCGCTACTCCAAGGGTTTCCGCGCGCCCGCGGGCGTCGAGCTACCCGGCGGCCCCTGGGACGATTACCGGGTTCCGTTCGTGTTCGCCACCAACGGCCGGGACTACCTCAAGCAGATCGAAACCGAGTCAGGCATCTGGTTCCGCGACACCCGTAAAGCCAGCAACCGCCGCCGCGCCCTGGTCGACTGGCCGACCCCGGACGGCCTCACCGGGCAGTTGGACATGGACCGGGACGCCGCCCATGCCACCCTGAAGGCCATGCCGCTGGATTTCGGCTTCGATCTGCGGCCCTACCAACGCAAGGCCATCGAGGCGGTCGAGGCGGCGCTGGCCGACGACCGCCGCCAGATGC
>DATGZW010000432.1:0-8182 GCA_035297005.1 Patescibacteria group bacterium | reverse complement strand
TTCCATCACCCGCCGTTATGGCGGCAGCGGTCTCGGCCTGACCATTTGCCGGCATCTGGTCGAACTGATGGACGGCCACATCGCCGTGTCCAGCGCTCCGGGCGAAGGCAGCATCTTTGCCTTTACCGCCCGCCTCGGCATCGGGGTGGAGCGGCGGAACCTGGCGGCCCGCCATCATCTTCACGGCCTGAAGACCCTGGTGGTCGATGATCAGGAAACCTCGCGGCAGATTCTGCAAGAAATGATCGAATCCTGGTCCGGCCAAGTGGTGACCCTGCCTGATGGCGAAGGGGTCATCGAAGAAATCGAGCGCGCCGAAGCGGCGGGGGAACCGTTCGAACTCACTTTGCTTGACTGGCAGATGCCGGGACGGAACGGCGTCGATGTGGCCCGCCACATCCAAGAGGAAGCGGCGACCGGGCGCATGAAACAGCCGCCCATGGTCATCATGGTGACCGCCTACGGCAAGGACAGGCTGCTGGAGGAATCCGGAACCCTTCACCTCGATGGCTTCCTGACCAAGCCGGTGACACCGTCGTCGCTGTTCAATGCGGTCATGGGCGTGCGAGAGCCGTCCCTGGCGCAGCCCGTTGATGTCCGCCGGATGGATGTGACTCCTTACGATTTGGCGCTTCCGATCCATGGTTCTCGTGTTCTGCTGGTCGAGGACAACGCCATAAACCAGGAGGTGGCTCAGGAATTCCTGGAAAAGGCCGGCTTGCGCGTCACCATCGCCAACAATGGGCGCGAGGGCGTGGACTTGGTGCGCCGGACGGATTTCGACGTCGTGCTGATGGATCTGCAAATGCCTGAAATGGACGGGTTCGAAGCCAGCCGTCTGATCCGAACCCTTCCCGGCGGCGACTGTCTTCCCATCATCGCGATGACCGCCGCGGCGATGCCCAGGGACAAGCAGGCCTGCGCCGAAGCCGGGATGAACGACCACGTCTCGAAGCCGATTGTTCCCCGGGAACTGCTCACCACGCTGGTCCGATGGGTCAAGCCGACCGAAGGCGCTGAAGCGCCTACACCATCGCTGTCATCGTCGGATGAGCCCTTCCCCGACATTCCCGGCATCAACAGCCGACAAGCCTTTGTACGGCTGGCCGGCAACCGAACATTATTCCTGTCGCTGCTCGGTCAAATGGCCGAACGCCACGGCAGGACGGTATCCGACGTGCAAGCGGAGATCGCGGCCAACAGGCCGAATGAGGCCGCACGCCTTCTCCATACGTTGCGCGGAGTGGCTGGCAACGTCTCCGCCAATGATGTCGCCAGCTTGGCATCGGGGGCCGAAAACGCCATCAGGGACGGGGCATCCGACCGCGTCGGGGATATCCTGGGTCGCCTTGACGATGCCATGGGCGCCCTGGTGTCGGCCGTCCGCATTCATTTGGCGGGTTTGGAGCCAGCGGCGGGCGAGGCGGCACCACTGGCGACAGGTCCGGTCGACAAAGACGCGCTTGGCACACTTGTAGCCGCGCTCCGCGCCCGCGATGCCGAGGCGTTGGATCATTTCGAATCGCTGCACCTCTCCATAGCGGCAAGTCGCGGGCGTGAATTCACTGCGCGCCTGCGGTCCGCCATCGATGGCCTGCGCTTCGAGGAAGCGGCGGATCTGTTGACCAAGAGTGGGGGACTCCCATGAGCCACGTTGCTGCTTCCGCTGCTGTGCCGAGAATTCTGATCGTCGATGACGACCCAGGCACGATTCGCGTGCTGATACAGATCCTGAAGGATCTTGGGCGGATCGACTTCGCCACCAGCGGCCCGCAGGCGATCGACATGGCGACAGCAAATTGCCCGGATCTCATCCTGCTCGACATCGAGATGTCCGGGATGGATGGATTTGCCGTCTGCCAAACCCTCAAGAGCGACCGTGTTCTGGCCGACGTGCCGATCCTGTTCGTCACCATCCACGACGACATCGATAACGAGACCCGAGCCATCGAGATGGGCGGCGTCGATTACATCACCAAGCCGCCCATCCCGGCCGTGGTTCGGGCACGGGTGAAGAACCAATTGGCTCTCAAGTCACGCACGGACGCGCTGCTCAAATCCAATCTGGAATTGGAGCAATTCGCCTGCGTGTTGTCGCACGATCTCCGCGAACCGCTCAGAATGGTGTCCAGCTACCTCGGTTTGATCGAAAGGCGGCTCGGCCGCGAGTTGGACGGTGACCTGAAGGTGTTCTTTGAGTTCGCCACGGGTGGCGCGTCCCGCATGGCGCAGATGCTCAATGATCTGCTCGATTTCTCCAGGATAGGCAGAAGCGACCATGACCCCGAGCCGGTCGATCTTGGCGAGGTGGTCGCCGATGCACTGGCCAATTTGGGCATGGCCTTCCACGACGGCGAGGCGACGGTAACGGTCGCCGACGGGTTGCCCACCGTTTCCGGGTACCGGAGCGAGTTGGTGCGGTTGTTCCAAAACCTCATCTCCAACGCCCTCAAATACCGTGCGGCCGATCGCGGGCCGGTGATCCAGGTCGGCGCGGATGAGGCGGGCGACGAATGGCGGGTGTGGGTGCGCGACAATGGCATCGGCATCGACGAGGCGGATCGTGAACGGGTCTTCACGATCTTCCAGCGATTGGCGCCGCACGAAGATCACAGCGGCACCGGCGTCGGATTGGCCGTCGCGAAGAAGATCGTTACCCATTTGGGCGGTCGGATTTGGATCGAATCTGAGGCTGGACAGGGGAGTTGCTTCTTCTTCACCCTGCCCAAAGAGGAGCGGGCATGAACCGGACCAGCACATCCGCGGAACCTCGGTTGATGATCGTTGACGACGATCCAGGCACCATTCGGCTGTTGATCGAAATTCTCAAGGGCTTGGGTAAAATCCATTTCACCACCCGTGGAAGCGAAGCTCTGGGCATGGCGAGGTCGTTCAGTCCCGATCTCATCCTGCTCGACATCGAAATGCCGGAAACCGACGGCTTCCGTATCTGCGAGATGATCCAGAGCGACCCCGCATTCGAGGATGTACCGATTCTGTTCGTGACCTCCCATGGCGACGTGGACATCGAGACTCGCGCCCTGTCCGTTGGCGCCATTGACTTCATTCCCAAACCGCCGCATCCGCCGGTGGTCCGCGCGCGGGTCAAAAATTATCTTGCGCTGAAACAGCGGACCGACCAGTTGCGCCTCTTGACCACCATCGACGGATTGACTGGCGTCGCCAATCGGCGGGCCTTCGATGCGGCGTTGGATTTGGAATGGCGGCGAGCCTGCCGTACCGGCGAGCCCCTGTCGCTGTTGATGATCGACGTCGATCACTTCAAGCGTTTCAACGACAGCTATGGACACCAAGCCGGCGATGACTGCCTGCGCGCCATCGCCACGGCGCTTGCGCTCATGGCCAAGCGTCCCGGCGAACTGGTGGCTCGTTATGGCGGCGAGGAGTTCATCGTGCTTCTGCCGGCTTGCAATCAGGAGCAGGCGGTCCGTCTCGCCGAGGGGATTTTGACCGCCGTGTCGATTCTCAACATCCCCCATGCCGCGTCGGATGTGGCTCCGCACGTCACCATCAGCATCGGCGTCTCAAGTATCGCGTCGGTCTGCGAATCCGCCCACGCCCAACCGCGTGGATTCGGAACCTGTCGGTTCAAGGAAATGTGCCATCTTGGCTCGGCCGATCTGGTGAAGGCAGCTGATCAGGCGCTGTACACCGCAAAACGAACTGGCCGCCACAGGGTTCATTTCGGCGTGGAATAGCCATTGATCACTCTCTTTCCGATCACACGCATTCGATCGTGTCCCCGGCGGTGATGTTGTGACGGTCGCGGTTGCCGGCGGCTACGGCAAGCCCCGGCCGGCGGTGATTATGCAGACTGACGCCCTACCGCTCGCTCATTTTTCTGTCGTTGTGTGTCAGATGACCTCAGAACTTGCCGACGCACCGGACTTTCGGATGACTATCGAACCGCATGCCGGCAACGGATTGCGGGAGCGTTCGCAGATTATGGCGGACAAGCTCAATGTCGCCCTTGCCTTTGTCATAAGGACTCGCCGACTGATTAGCAGGATTGTTCAGATCTCGCCTCCTCCCCTTCCAATCATCGGTTGGTCTCCTCCCTCAAATCCATCTATCATGTCCCCCTCAGGGGGAGGATCGCGTGGAGGATTTCGACCAAGTCAAGCAGGCGTACCTACACGACAGCGCCGCGCTACTGACCGGCATGGCGGCGGAGCTGGCCTCGGGCGCGTCCCTGCATGCCGCCTGCCGCACCGCGCATGCGATCCGCGGCGGTGCCGCTGCCTTTGGCCTTGACCCGCTGGCCGATGCGGCCCATCGCCTGGAAAGCGTGCTCGCTTTGGCTGGCGACGGCGAGATCGAGGCTTCGGCCGAAGTGGTGGCTCTGCTGGCGCGCGGCGCCGATCTGCTGCTGGATATGGTCCAGGCCGCAGATGCGGGGATATCGCTATCTCCGCAGCATGGCGCCGATGTCTTGCGGGCGCTGACCCTGGTGGCGGATGATGAAATCATGGATACGCCGACGGCCAAGCTCGGGCATAATAGCCCCAGGCAGATTGGGGGCTGTCGTCCGATGACTAAAGCGGAACAGGGGGGCGTGCGGCGGTTCCTGACCGTGGCTATCGAGGCGGAGACCTATGGCGTCGATTTGTGCGCCGTGCACAAGGTGGCGCGCTGGACCGACGTGGCAGCCGACCTGCCGGTGATCGATCTGCGTGCGCTGCGCGGTTTGGCGGCGACCCAGGCCGGCGCGCGGCATCCGGTGGTGATTGTGGACGCCGCCGACCGCCGTGTTGCTCTGCTGGTCGATGCCGTGCCCGACATTCTGACCGTCGGGCCGGACGATGTCGATGACGAAGCCAGTGGCGAGTCTTGGCTGAGCGGTTGGGTGACGTCGGGCCAGCGCCAGACGCCGCTGCTGGCGCTCGACCGGCTGTGCGGTCCGGCGACGTCTAGCTTTATTGGTAAATCTGATGGACGATAACCAGCCTGACCACTCGCGCTATTTCGATCCGTCGTTCCGGATCCATGTGGTCAAGGTGCTGCCCTGCCAATTGTACTTCACCCGCCAGACCGACGAAATGATCGCCACCATCCTGGGCAGTTGCGTCTCTGCCTGTGTGCGCGATCCGGTGGCTCAGGTGGCGGCGTTGAACCATTTCATGCTGCCGGAAACGGCGCAGCCGCGCTCTGCCGATCTGATCGCCACCTTGCGCTATGGCAACCATTCCATGGACATGCTGATCGAAGGCCTGCTGGCGCGCGGGGCGCGGCTTGAAAGGCTGGAGATCAAGGTGTTCGGCGGCGGCAACGTGACCATGGGACCGGGGATCGGCGAGGAAAACGCCAACTGGGTGCTGCGCTATCTGGAACAGCGCCGCCTGCCCATCGCCGCCCGCCATCTGGGCGGCACCAATCCGCGCCGTCTGCATTACTTCCCCGGCACCGGGCTGGTGCTGATGCGCCAGCTGAAATCCAGCATGGTTAATCCGGTGGAATTGCAGCCGAACGCCTCTGGCCCGCAGGTGCGCGAGCGAAATGCCGCCACCACCGCGCCATCGTCGCGCTGAACGGAAAAGGGCGTCGCGGTGAGAGAACCTGGCCGGTCGGCCCATATCATCGTCGTCGGCAACGAAAAAGGCGGCTCAGGCAAGACCACCGTGGCCATGCATGTGGCGGTGGCATTGCTGCGGCTGGGTTTTGGCGTTGGCGGAATCGATCTCGACCCGCGCCAGCAATCGCTGACCCGCTATGTCGAAAACCGCCGCCAGTGGTGCGAGACCAACGGCGTCACCTTGCCTATGCCCGACCACCGCTTGATCGGCCGGTCACAGGCCGACAGCGTCGCCGTCGCCACCCTTGAAGACGCCGATGCCCTGACCGCCGCCGTGGCGGAACTGGAGGCGGATTGCGATTTCATCATCATCGACTGCCCCGGCTCCGATGTGCCGCTGTCGCGCTTTGCCCATGGCTTGGCCGACACCCTGGTGACGCCGCTTAACGACAGCTTCGTCGATCTGGATTTGCTGCTGCAATTCCGCGCCTCCAGCCTGGATGTCGAAGGCCTGGGGGTCTATCTGCAAATGCTGTGGGATTTGCGCCAGGAGCGGCGGGCGCGGCAACAACCCGGCTTTGACTGGATCATCGTCCGCAATCGCCTGTCCGCTCTGGACGACCGCAACAAGCGCGATCTGATGCAGGTGTTGCAGAAGCTGGCGCCGCTGATCGGCTTCCGGCTGGCGGGCGGCATCGGCGAGCGCATCATCTTCCGCCAGCTGTTTCTGCAAGGCCTGACGGTGCTGGACATCGGCACTCCGGGCGTCGATATCGCCGCCACCAAGTCGCACGATGCGGCGCGGGAAGAGGTCCGCAGCCTGCTGCGGGCGCTGTGGTTGCCCAAGATCGACCGCAAGCTGGACCGCCTGTGAACCGCGTCTGGGCGTATGGTCTTACGCGCCGCTTGCCAAAGCCGCCAGGAACGCCTAGAAAACCCTGATCGGGGAGTAGCTCAGCCTGGTAGAGCATGGCGTTTGGGACGCCAGGGCCGCAAGTTCGAATCTTGTCTCCCCGACCATCTATCGCGTCGCTTCAGTTTAGGTAGGGAGTTCTCGCATGCCGCAGGTCCGCATCTATCGTCCGGCCAAGAATACCATGCAGTCCGGGCGGGCCAATAGCCGGCGCTGGCTGGTCGAGTTCGAGCCTTCGGACCGCCGCGAACCTGATGCACTGATGGGCTGGAACGGCTCGGGCGACACCCGCGCCCAGCTGCGCCTGAAGTTCGACACCAAGGAAGAGGCCATCGCCTATGCCGAACGCGAGGGCCTGACCTATACCGTCATCGAGCCGCGCAAGGTCAACCTGCCCAAGCCGAAGAACTACGCCGACAATTTCAAGTTCGACAAGGTCGCCTGACCTGCGGCACACCGCCCCTCCGTCCTTGCGCGGAGAGGGCTTGCGCAGGGCCGGTGGCGGCTTCGGTTCCCCGCCACGCCCTTTCCCGACCGCACCGGGCAATATGACGTGGCCCCATAGCTCAGCTGGATAGAGCACCCGCCTTCTAAGCGGGATGTCGCAGGTTCAAGTCCTGCTGGGGTCGCCAGCTTCTAGTCATCGCTAAGATGACAAGCAATTTCAATTGCTTGTATGCGCCTTACCCCATGCATCCACACAGGTTCAGGGTTACTGGGAAGACCTTGTCTGGCTGCTTGTCGTCGGGTGTGTCGATGATCGATACTCCTTCGGCCCGGAGCTGCGCGTCACAGTCCCTCTTTGTTCGGCTCTGGGGATCGGAACGGTCATGGCAACCACCTTGGCGGCCTGCGTTCTCGAATTGGGGCACACCAGCAACACCAAAATCGCAGCCTTGCTGGGAGTGGCGTCGTTTGACGCCGACAGTGGCGACCATCACGGACTGCGCCGCATCGGTTCACCTAAATCGCATCGTCAAGACGGTTGCTCACGCCCTCTCGATCAACTCCACCTTATAGCTGTCAGGATCTTCAGCGAAGGCGATGACCGTTTTCCCATGCGCCATCGGGCCGGGTGCGCGGGGGATGGAGACGCCTTCAGCGGCCAAAGCGGCGCAGGTGGCGTAAATGTCAGGGACACCGATGGCGATATGGCCGAAGCCGTTGCCAACGTCATAAGGCTCCTCGCGGCCCCAGTTGTGGGTCAACTCGATCACTGTGTGGTCGACCTCGCCGCCATAGCCGACGAAGGCCAGTGTGAACTTTCCCTCGGGGTAATCGGTACGGCGCAGCAGGCTCATGCCGAGCAAACGGGTGTAGAAGTCGATGGATTTATCGAGATCGCGCACGCGGATCATGGTGTGCAGCAGTTGGAACTGTGCGGTCATGCTTGCTTTCCTTCCATCAGACGCAACACTTCACGGGCGGCATGCAGGCTGGGATGGTCTTCGCCCCGCCCCAGCCGTGCCAAAGCCTCGCCGATGCCGGCCAACTGGGTCTGGCGGGCGGGGCCGTCATCCATCAATTTGGCGACCGCCGGAGCCAGAATGTCGGCGCGGCAGTCCTCTTGAATCAGTTCGGGCACGATCAGCCGATCCATCAGCAAATTCAGCAGGCAGGCGAAACGCACCTTCAACAGGCGGCGGATGAGAAAAGCGGTCAGCGCCGTCACCCGATAGGTAATCACCATCGGCAGCCGCGCCAAGGCCAACTCCAACGCTACCGTGCCCGATGCC
>DATGZW010000431.1:0-13258 GCA_035297005.1 Patescibacteria group bacterium | reverse complement strand
GGGCCACCGCCATGGCGGCGCCATGCTGTCCCATGGTCTCTTCCAAAACGCTTAACCACGACGGGTCGAAGCGTCCTTCCTTCAGCAGCCGCACCCGCTCGCGCTGGGCGTGCTCGTAAGCCGTGGCCCGCCGCCCATGCTGGGGGTGAAGGCCCAACACCAGACGGTCGAGGAAGCGGCGGCGGCCTGACGTGCCCTCGGTGAACAGCCGGTCCATCGCCGGCGTCAGCCACAACGCGCTCACCACTTCGGACAACGCCGATTGCGAGCGCGCTGGTTGGGCGTCGATCCGCACCACCCTTCGTTCCGATCCGGCCTCGCGGCCCGTGCCGATTTCCAGCGGACCGTCGGGGCGCGACAGGTGGACGGCGACCGCCCAGGGCGCTCCCTCTCCGGCCTCGTTACGCGCGACTTCCGACAACTTCGCCCGCCGCAGGCCGCGGCCCGGAGCGAGAAACGACAAGGCCTCCAGGATGTTGGTCTTGCCGGAGCCATTGGGGCCGGTCAAAACCACCGGGCGGGTGTCGCAGTCCAACCGCAGGAACGGATAGCAGCGGAAATCCGTGAGTGTCAGGCGGGTGACCGCCAGCCCGTCCCGCTGTTGTTGGCCGCTCACACCCGCATCGGCATCAGCACATAGACCGCGCTCGAATCGCTGACTTCGCGCACCACCGTCGGACTGGCCGCATCGGCCATGGCGAAGCGAGCGGCGTCGCCCTCGATCTGCGCCAGGATGTCCATCAGGTACCGTGAGTTGAAGCCGATCTCGATCGGGCCGGAATCGTAATCCGCCTCCAATTCCTCGATGGCGCTGCCGTTTTCCGGGCTCGACGCCGATAGGGTCAGGCCGCCCTTATCGACGCTAAGCTTGATGGCGCGCGACTTCTCGGTCGAGATCGCCGAGACGCGATCGACCGCCTGCGAGAAGGATTTGCAATCGACGTCCAGCACCTTGTCGTTGTCGGCGGGGATCACCCGTTCGTAATCGGGGAAGGTGCCGTCGATCAGTTTCGAGGTCAGCAGCGCATCGTCGAAGGCGAAGCGGATCTTGGTCTCGGACAGCGAAACGGTGACTTCCATGGTGGTTTCGTCGAGCAGCTTGCGCAGTTCGACGACGGTCTTGCGCGGCACGATGACGCCCGGCATGCCGGCGGCGCCTTCGGGCAGCGGCACTTCGACGCGGGCCAGACGGTGACCGTCGGTGGCCACGGCGCGCAGCACCGGCACGCCGCTGGACGACGCGGCATGCAGATAGATGCCGTTCAGGTAATAGCGGGTTTCTTCGCTGGAGATGGCGAAGCGGGTGCGGTCGATCAGCCCTTTCAGGTCGTCGGCGCCCAGGGTGAAACTGTAGGGCAGGTCGCCGCCCGACATCACCGGATAGTCCTCGACCGGCAGCGACGCCAGGGTGAACTTGGAGCGGCCAGAGCGCAGCGTCAGTTGGCTGTCATCGCCGGAATGCTCGATCTCGACCTGCGAACCCTCGGGCAGCTTGCGCACGATCTCGTAGAGCGTATGCGCCGGGGCGGTGGTCGATCCGGGGCGTACGACATCGGCTTGCACCGCTTCGACGATATCCAGGTCCATGTCGGTGGCATTGAAGCTGACTTGTCCGTCGCGTCCTTCGATCTTCACATTAGAGAGGATCGGAATGGTGTTGCGTCTTTCGACGACACTCTGGACGTGGCTCAAGGACTTCAGCAGTGCGGCGCGTTCAATGGTCAGTTTCATGGCGATCCGTTGCTGTCTCGCAGGTCATGCGGGCGCGTCGTCGCACCCCCCCTTTCTTAAGGGAGCGCAGTATACCACAGGGGTTTGATTTCAGAAGCGCTTTCCGCCCCGCTGAGGCGGGGGAGAACCGCGCCGCCAAGGTGAAGGGGCGGGCTCAGCTTTCCAGCATGCGCCGCAGTAATTCGACGTCCTCGGCGAAGGATTGGTCGCTGGCGCGCAACTCTTCGACCTTCTTGACCGCGTGCATGACGGTGGTGTGGTCGCGCCCGCCGAACTTGCGGCCGATCTCGGGCAGGGAGCGCGAGGTCAACTGCTTGGACAGGTACATTGCCACCTGACGCGGGCGGGCGACCTGCCGTGCGCGGCGGGCCGAATGCATGTCGGCGATGCGGATGTTGAAATGCTCGGCGACGCGCTTTTGGATCTCCTCGATGGTGATCCGCCGGTCATTGGCGCGCAGCAAGTCGTGCAGCACTTCCTGGGTGGATTCCAAGGTGATGTCGCGGCCGACCAACTGGGCATGGGCGACGACGCGGTTCAGCGCGCCTTCCAGCTCGCGGACGTTCGATGTGATCTTGTGGGCGAGGAATTCCGAGACCTTCTGCGGAACATCGACGCCCATCTGTTCGGACTTCGATCCCAGGATGCCCAGGCGCAGTTCATAGGTGGTGGCGTGCAAATCGGCGACTAGGCCGCAGCCCAGGCGCGAGCGCAGCCGCTCCTCCATGCCTTGCAGATCCGAGGGTGACTTATCCGCCGAGATGATGATCTGGCGGCCTTGATCGACCAGCGAATTGAAGGTGTGGAAGAATTCTTCCTGGGTCGAATCCTTGCCGCCGATGAACTGCACGTCATCGATCATCAGCACATCGACCGAGCGGAACTGTTCCTTGAACGCCATGGTGTCCTGGTAGCGCAGAGCCCGGACGAAGCGGTACATGAACTTTTCCGCCGACAGATAGATGACCGAGCGGTTCGGGCTGCGTTCGCGGATATGCCAGGCGACGGCATGCATCAGATGAGTCTTGCCCAAGCCGACGCCGCCGTAAAGGAACAGCGGGTTGAAGGCCACGGTGTCGGTCTCGGCGACGCGCCGGGCGGCGGCGTAGGCGAACTCGTTGGGCTTGCCGACGACGAAATTCTCGAAGGTGTAGCGCGGGTCGAGCGGTGCGCCGATCTCGTCATTGACGTTGGACGGCTCGCACGGCGCGGCGGCGGCAATAGCGGGGCGGGCGACGACGGCGGCGGTTGGCACGGCGGCAGCGGATTTGGCGGCGACGGTGGGCAACACCAGCACCTCGATGCCGACCACCGAATCGTCTTCCTTGGACCACAGGGCGCGGATCCGCTCGCCGTAATGGGTGACCACCCAATCGCGCAAAAAGCGTGTGGGCACGCAGATGCGCACTTGACCGTCACGCACCTCGGCCAGGGTCAGCGGCTGCAGCCAGCTTTTGAAAGCGGCCTCGCCGAATTCGTCGCGGAGCCGCGCCTTAACGCGATCCCATTGTGCGGAAATCAACTCGTCGCTCACGTAGTCCACCCTAATTCCAGCGCATGACGAACTATCGGCCGGAGTGGAATACCCCCCGTTACGTTCGGCCAAGCGAACGTCTTGTTCCAGCGACAATCTGTTCAATGCTTCCCCACTTCCGACCTCTGCCGGAACCGCATCCTGTCCCGCGATGGGGGTGGGATTACGGATTTCCGGACGGCTTAACTAGAATGCTACCCTAAGCCGCCCTCAAGATATGACCGCATTTTTGCGGTTCTACTTATAGTCTATGAAGTAAGATTTGGTAGGTATCACCAAATACATAAAGATCGTGAAATTGTTAAAAAGTAAATGGTGTTGTTTGATCGGCAAGCTTCCCACGATATGCGTTCTCGTGGGCCGCAATTCATATTTGTGGAAAACATCACCGTGAGGTGAGGCGGAGGGTGACTCTAACGTTGCTTGCCGGGCGGCGCAACGTGACCGAATAGCGAACGCGGAAAAATATTACCGCTTGGGGGGCTTGACTCTTAGGCAGCAAAACGGCCACGCCCACCTGAGTGCGGGCGCGGCCGTTTACCGATCGCTTAACGAGAGAGCGAGCTTACTGCTGCAGCGTCTTCAGGCGGGCGGTCAGACGCGACACCTTGCGGGCGGCCATGTTCTTGGGGAACACGCCAACCTGCGCAGCGCGCATCAGCTCGGGCTCGGCGGCGCGCAGGGCCGCGGCGGCCTCGACCGAATTGCCACTTTCCAGCGCGACTTCGACCTTCTTGAGGAAGGTGCGGACGCGGCTGACGCGGGCACGATTGACTTCGGTGCGAGTCTCGGTCTGGCGGATACGCTTCTTAGCCGACTTATGGTGAGCCATGGGTTGGGAACCTGTTCTTTATTCGAAGGACGCAATCGGAAGGCGCGTTTATAAGACCGCTCCGCCCTCGGCGTCAAGGGAAGAGAATCGAGTCGTCTCCGGGGATTGGCGACTCTTTCTGCGATGGGTGATGAAGGGCCGGCGTGCCGGCCCCGTCCCTCGTTGCCAAGGGGCGGGGCCGGGCAGCGTTTTAGCGGTTCTTGAAGTTGGGCTGACGCTTTTCGGTGAAAGCGGCCATGCCTTCCTTTTGGTCTTCGGTGGCGAACAGCGCGTGGAACACACGGCGTTCGAACTTCACGCCCTCGGCCAGGGTGGTTTCATAGGAACGGTTGACCGATTCCTTGGCCACCAGCACGGCGACACGGCCCATCGAGGCGATGCGCTCGGCCACCTTCAGGGCTTCTTCCAGCAGGTCGCTGGCGGGGATGATGCGGCTGACCAAGCCGGCGCGCTCGGCTTCGACGGCGTGGATCAGGCGGCCGGTCAGGATCATTTCCATCGCCTTGGCCTTGCCGACGGCTCGGGTCAGACGCTGGGTTCCACCGGCGCCGGGGATGATCCCCAGAGTGATTTCCGGCTGGCCGAACTTGGCGTTGTCGGCGGCCAGGATGAAGTCGCACATCATGGCGACTTCGCAGCCGCCGCCCAGGGCGAATCCGGCCACTGCGGCGATCACCGGCTTGCGGACCTTGCTGACCGCTTCCCAGCCCTTGGTGATGAAGTCTTCCAGGTAGCAATCGACGAAGGTCTTGCTGGCCATTTCCTTGATGTCGGCGCCGGCGGCAAAGGCCTTTTCGCTGCCGGTGATGACGATGGCGCCGATTTCGTCGTCAGCTTCGAACGCGTCCAGCGCCTGACCCAGCTCGGCCACCAAGGGGCTCGACAGGGCGTTGAGCGCCTTGGGACGGTTCAGCGTGATCAGGCCGACGCGGCCCTTCGTTTCGACGATGATGTTCTCGAAGGCCATGGAATATGTTCCCCTCTCTCTGGTGGATGGGGCGGGGCCGGTTACTGCGGCACCACCGAGAATCGTACCGACAACGGATGGCGATGGCCGTCCACGTCGATGCGCAAGAGCTCGTTGTCGCGGCGATAGCTGCTGTCGCCGACTTTTTCCCACCCCAGTTCGGGCAGGGTCTGGGCATAAAAGGTCAACACTTGGTCCGCGCTGGTGGCGGCGGAGCCCTCGGCGCCAGCATCGACGATGCGCCCGGTGGGTGTGTCGAACACCACGCCGCCCGCGCTTTCGCTCAGGCCTGGCGCCAGAGGCAGATCCTCATATTCGACAAGGAACGAGCCGGCGGTCGCGGCGCAAGGAGCGGCGACGATCAGCAGGGTCGCCAAAGCGGCGGAAATGAAGCGCGATTGCGTCATGCTGGTTTCATATCACTCAAGCTGGGGCCGCGCTACTAGCGTTGCCGCTTGTCACAATAGAATGTCGAACGCCCCGATTGGGTGATGCGGCGGACACCGGTGGGGCAGGTGCAGCCGGGGCAGGGCAAGCCCTCGCGGTCGTAGACGGCGAAAGCGTGCTGGAAATAGCCCAACTCGCCGGAGGGCTGGCGGTGGTCGCGCAAGGACGAACCGCCCGAGGCGATGGCCTCGGTCAGCACCGCCTTGATCGCCGCGACCAGTTTGCCGGCCTGTTTGGCGGTGATGGTGGAGGCGGCGCGGGTGGGGGCGATGCCGGCGCGGAACAAAGCCTCGCTCGCATAGATATTGCCGATGCCGGCGACCAGCGTCTGATCGAGCAAGGCGATCTTGATCGGCGTCGAGCGTCCGGCCAGCGCGGCGATCAGCACGCGGGCGGTAAAGGCGTCGTCGAGCGGTTCTGGACCGATGGAGCGCAACAGCTTGTGCTCGCCCAATCGCTCGGCGGTGACCAGGTCCATCAGCCCGAAGCGGCGCGGATCGTTGAAGGAGATGCGCTTGCCCTCGTTGGTCTCCAGGATCACATGGTCGTGCTTGGCCGGCGGAGTGGCGTCGCAGGCGGTGATCAGCATCCGTCCCGACATGCCCAAATGGCCCAGCAAGACCCAGCCGTCATCCAGGAACAGCGTCATATATTTGGCCCGCCGGGCCACTTTCAGCACGGTGCGGCCCAACAGCCGCTCGGCAAAATCGGGTGGGAAGGGCAGGCGCAAATCGGGGCGCAGGACGCGCACGCCAATCAGGGTGCGGCCTTCCAGAACCTCGGCCAGGCCGCGACAAACGGTTTCGACTTCAGGAAGCTCAGGCATGACTCCAGCATGGCGGAGGTCATAACCCGACGCAAGTCCTCGGCGCATTGGGGGAGGTCGGTCAAAGTCGATGATGGCGCGCCGCGAATCCTTCCGCTATCCTCCCGCGCCATGACCAATACCACCGAAAATGGCCCCGGCGAGGGCACCACCCATTTCGGCTTCCGCACCGTGCGCGAGGAGGAAAAAGCCTCGCTGGTGCGGGCCGTGTTCGACGACGTGGCTCCGCGCTACGATCTCATGAACGATCTGATGAGCGCGGGCGTCCACCGATTGTGGAAGTCGGCAATGCTCGACTGGCTGCATCCGCGCGCGGGCATGTCGTTGCTCGACGTCGGCGGCGGCACCGGCGATATCGCCTTCCGCTTCAAGGCGCGCGGCGGCGGGCCGGTGGTGGTCTGCGACATCAACAAGGAAATGCTGTCGGTCGGCCGCGACCGCGCCATCGACCGCAACATCACCCAAGGCATCGACTGGGTTTGCGCCGACGCCGAGATTTTGCCGTTCCCCGACCGTTCGGTGGACGCCTATACCATCGCCTTCTGCCTGCGCAACGTCACCCATACCGATGCGGCTTTGCGCGAGGCGCGCCGCGTGCTGAAGCCGGGCGGGCGGTTCTTGTGCCTGGAGTTTTCGCAGGTGGTGCTGCCGGTATTCCGCAAAATCTATGACCAGTACTCGTTCCACATCCTGCCGAAAATCGGCGAGCTGGTGGCCGGCAACCGCGAGGCTTATCAATATCTTGTCGAGAGCATCCGCAAGTTTCCCCCTCAGGACGAACTGGCCCAAAAGATGCGCGATGCCGGATTCGAGCAGGTGAAATACAAGAACCTGTCGGGCGGGATTGCCGCCATCCACTCCGGCTGGCGTCTGTAACCGGCATGTTCAGCGCCATCCGCAACCTGACCCGCCTGTTCGCCATCGGCCGCGCTCTGGCCCATCACGACGCCCTGTTCCCATTGGAGAACGCGGGCGAGGGTGGGCGCTTGGCGGCGCGCGCCCTGCGTCTGTTCGCCAAGGCTAAGCATGCCGAGCGGCGTCCCGGTCAGCGGCTGGCGGGGGCTTTGGAGGAGTTGGGGCCGACCTTCATCAAGTTTGGTCAAGCGCTGTCCACCCGTCCCGATCTGGTCGGCGACGAGATCGCCGCCGACCTGTCTGAATTGCAGGACCGCTTGCCGCCGTTCCCCGCCGCCGAGGCGCGGGCGATCATCGCCGCCGAGTTGGATCGGCCCTTGGATGAGGCGTTCTCCAGCTTCGACGACGTTCCGGTGGCTGCCGCCTCCATCGCGCAGGTGCATTTCGCCGTCACTTCCGAGGGCGAGGAGGTCGCGGTCAAGGTGCTGCGGCCCGGCGTCGAGGACAAGTTCGCCCGCGACATCGCGCTGTTCTATTGGCTGGCCGGCTGGGCCGAACGCCTGTTCCCCCGCTATCGCCGCCTGCGCTTCGTCGATTCGGTGGCCGCCTTCGAGGAAACCGTCTCGCTGGAGATGGATCTGCGCTTCGAAGCCGCCGCCGCCGCCGAGATGAGCGACAATTTCGCCGGGGACGACAGTTTCAGTATTCCCCGCATCGACTGGCAGCGCACGGCGCGGCGGATGATGACCCTGCAACGCATCGACGGCATTCCCATCGACGAGGTCGATGCGCTGACTGCCGCCGGCATCAGCCGCGACGACGTGCTGGAAAAGGCTGCCGACGCCTTTTTCAACATGGTCTTCCGCGACGGCTTCTTTCACGCCGACATGCATCCAGGCAATCTGTTCGTCGGCGCCGATGGCCGTTTGATCGCCGTCGATTTCGGCATCATCGGGCGCGTCGACACGCAGACCCGGCGATTCCTGGGCGAGATGCTGCTGGGTTTCCTCAACGGCGATTTCCGCCGTGTCGCCGAAGTGCATTTCGAAGCTGGTTTCGTGCCCGCCGACCAATCGGTGGACAAGTTCACCCAGGCCTGCCGCTCGATCGCCGAGCCGATCCTGGGCAAGCCGGTGCATGAGATCTCCATCGCCCGTCTGCTTGGTCAGTTGTTTCAGGTGACCGAGACCTTCTCGATGGAGGTTCAGCCGCAACTGCTGCTGCTGCAAAAAAGCATGCTGGTGGCCGAAGGCGTCGGGCGTCGCCTCAATCCTCAGGTCAATATGTGGCAGTTGGCGCGTCCGCTGATCGAACAGTGGATGATCCACAATCTGGGTCCGCAGGCGCGGGTCAAGCAAGCCGTCGGCTCCATGGTCTCGACCCTGGAAGCCTTGCCGCGTCTGGTCGCCGATGCCGAATACACCGTCGCCCAATTGCGCAGCGGCGGGTTGAAGTTGCATCCCGACAGCCTGAAGGCCATCGGCGGCGGCGGACGTAGCGGCGGTCTGTTGACCACCTGGGCGCCGTGGCTGCTGGTCGTGGTGCTGGGCTTCTTGCTGCTGCGGCGTTAACGGATGCGGGGGAAACCCCGCTTCCGGTACTGTACATCTCAAGTGTATTCCATTTGAGTGCGCGTATTCCCCTTGCGCCTTGCGGTGTTGCCGTTTACCGTAACCACAGTTATGTTGCGTAAATGAAAAGGGATTACCCTGTGACGCTTGTTGGAAAGCGACTACTGCTGGTCGTGGCGGGCGGGATCGCGGCTTATAAGAGCCTCGACCTGATCCGCCGCTTACGCGAGCGTGGGGCTTCGGTGCGTTGCGTGCTGACACGCGGCGGGGCGCAGTTCGTCACGCCGCTGGCGTTGTCGGCGTTGTCCGAGGACAAGGTCTATCAAGACCTGTTCTCGCTGACCGACGAAGCCGAGATGGGGCATATCCGCCTGACGCGCGAGGCCGATTTGGTGGTGGTCGCTCCGGCCAGCGCCGATCTTCTGGCCAAGATGGCGGTCGGTCTGGCCGACGATCTTGCCTCGACGTTGTTGCTGGCGTCCGACAAGCCGATCCTGGTGGCTCCCACCATGAACGTTTTCATGTGGACCCATCCGGCCACTCAAGCCAACATCGCCACCCTGACCGCGCGCGGCGTGCTTCAGGTCGGGCCAGCTTCGGGGGATTTGGCCTGTGGCGAAACGGGCGACGGCCGCATGGCCGATGTGCTCGACATCGTCGCCGCCATCGAATCCTTTTTCCGTGTGGTTGGACCTCTGTCGGGACGGCGGGCGCTGGTCACCAGCGGCCCGACGTATGAACCCATCGACCCGGTGCGCTTCATCGCCAACCGCTCGTCGGGCAAGCAGGGGCACGCCATCGCCGCCGCCTTGGCCCGCTTGGGGGCGGAGGTGACCTTGGTCAGCGGCCCGGTGGTGATCCCCGATCCGCCCGGCGTGACCGTGGTCAAGGTCGAAACCGCCGCCGAAATGCTGGAGGCCTGTCGTGCCGCTCTGCCCGCCGATGTGGCGGTCTGCGCCGCCGCCGTCGCCGATTGGCGTGTGGCCGAGCCGGGCGTGGAAAAGACCAAGAAGGTGGCGGGTGCGCCGCCGCCCAGCATCCAACTGATTCCCAATCCCGACATTCTGGCGACCTTGTCCGCCCCCGGCGAGCAGCGCCCGGCTTTGGTGGTGGGCTTCGCCGCCGAGACTGAAAAGCTGATCGACCACGCGACCGCCAAGCTGCGGCGCAAGGGCTGTGATTTGATCGTCGCCAACAATGTCTCGCCGCAGATGGGCACCTTTGGCGGGGATTCGAACACCGTTCATCTGGTCAAGGCCGATGGCGTCGAGAGCTGGCCGCCGCTTGACAAGACCGCCGTGGCCGCGCGTTTGGCCGACCGTATCGCCGACTTGCTGGCCGAAAAGGACCAATGATGGCCGAGATCGCCGTAGAGATTACCCGCCTGCCGCATGGCGCTGATTTGCCCTTGCCGCGCTACGAGACGGCGCATGCCGCCGGACTCGATTTGCTGGCCGCCATCGACGCCGAGGTGACGCTGGCCCCCGGCGCTATCGTCTTGGTGCCGACTGGTATCGCCATCGCCCTGCCCGAAGGCTTCGAGGCGCAGGTGCGCCCGCGTTCGGGGCTGGCGGCTAAGAATGGGGTGACGGTGCTCAACAGCCCCGGCACCATCGACGCCGATTATCGCGGTGAAATCAAAATTATCCTCATCAATCACGGCCCCCAGCCGTTCGTCGTCACTCGCGGCATGCGCATCGCTCAGATGGTTGTCGCACCGGTGGCGCGGGCGGTTTGGACCGAATGCTCCGCGCTGCCCGATAGCAGCCGTGGCGCTGGCGGCTTCGGCTCGACGGGCCTGACCAACCAGGGAAGGTGAAACCATGCTGCGTCCCTCGAAAAAGATGTTGTTCGCCATCGAGGCGGTGCTCGACATCGCCTACCATGCCGGCGGAGAGCCGGTGCAAAGCCGCGAGATCACCCGCCGCCAGGGCATTCCCCGCCGCTATCTGGAACAGACCCTGCAACAACTAGTGCGCTCGGGCATTCTGACCGGAGTGCGCGGTCCGCGCGGCGGCTATCGTCTGGCCCGCGAGCGTCGGCGCATTTCGGTGGGCGAAATCGTCCGCGTGGTCCGCGCGTTGGAAGTCGCGGAAGAGGCTCCGGAGGAGCTTCCGGTGTCCGAGTTGGGAAAAGAGGTCATCCGCCCCATGTGGGGTGAGTTGCAGGACGAGATCATGAAACGCCTGGATGCAATCTCCATCGATGAAATGTGCATGAAGGCATATCAGACGGGTATCGTCAGCGAAGTGACCCAAAAAATGGATTTTACCATTTGAATCTGCGCGGCATCGGAGTAGATACACATAAGGCGTGTGTCCTTGATGCGTTATTTACATTCCAGGCGAGGTAAATCATGACCGTGACCACCACTCCCCCGAAGGCCGGCTTCCGCGGCCAAGTTTATGACAGCATTATCGATACCGTCGGCGGCACGCCTTTGGTGCGGCTGAAGAAGCTGGCCGCCGAGGGTGGCTCCAAGGCCGACATTCTGGGCAAGCTGGAATTCTTCAATCCGCTGGCCTCGGTCAAGGATCGTATCGGTCTGGCGATGGTCGAAGCCGCCGAAGCGTCGGGCAAGCTGAAGCCGGGTGCCGTGCTGATCGAACCGACCTCGGGCAACACCGGCATCGCTCTGGCCTTCGTCGCCGCCGCCAAGGGCTATCGGCTGATCCTGACCATGCCGGAAAGCATGTCGCTGGAGCGCCGCAAGATGCTGGCCTTGCTTGGCGCCGAGTTGGAGTTGACCCCCGCCGCCAAGGGCATGACCGGCGCCGTCCGCCGCGCCGAGGAACTGGCTAAGGAAATCCCCAACGCCATCATTCTGCAGCAGTTCGAGAACCCCGCTAATCCGGCCATTCACCAGAGCAGCACGGCCGAGGAAATTTGGGCCGATACTCAGGGTAAAGTCGACATCGTGGTGTCGGGCGTCGGTACCGGCGGCACCGTGACCGGCATCGGCCGCTCGCTGAAGGCTAAGAACCCCAATGTCAAAATCGTCGCCGTCGAGCCCGAAGATAGCCCGGTACTGTCCGGCGGCGCGCCCGGCCCGCATAAGATCCAGGGCATCGGCGCGGGCTTCGTTCCCCCCGTGCTCGACCGCACGGTGATCGACGAGATCCTGCAAATCAGCAACGAAACCGCCTTCGCCACCGCGCGCAAGGTGGCCCGTCTTGAAGGCGTGCCAGTCGGCATTTCGTCGGGCGCGGCTTTGGCGGCGGCGATCGAACTGGGCTCGCGCCCGGAAAACGAGGGCAAGGTGATCGTCGTCATCATCCCGTCCTTCGCCGAACGCTATCTTTCGACTGCACTGTTCGACGGGATCGCGTAAAACCGGGGCATGGATTTCACCGAAGACCAAATCCGGCGCTATGCCCGCCACATCATCTTGCCCGAAGTCGGCGGGTTAGGTCAGACCTGCCTGCTGGGGGCCAAGGTGCTGGTGGTGGGGGCCGGCGGTCTTGGGTCGCCTCTGATTCTCTACCTCGCCGCTGCGGGGGTGGGGTGCATCGGGGTCGTCGATGACGACACCGTGGACCTCACCAACCTGCAACGCCAAGTCATCCACACCACCGGGCGAATCGGTCTGACCAAGGCCGACAGCGCGGTGGCGGCGGTGGCGGCGATCAATCCCGATGTCCGCGTGGTGCCGCATCGCTTGCGCCTCGATGCAGCCAACGCACTGGAGATCATCGGCGGTTACGACATCGTCGCCGATGGCTCCGACAACTTCCCCACCCGCTTCCTGATCAACGACGCCTGCCGCTTGGCCGGGAAGACCCTGGTGTCGGCAGCGGTGCTGCGCTTCGACGGCCAGTTGGCGACCTTCAAGGCGTCAGGGCCATGCTATCGCTGCCTCTATCACGACCTGCCGCCCGATGACCTCATCCCCTCCTGCGCTCAGGCGGGTGTGTTGGGGGCGATGGCCGGGGTGATGGGCAGTTTGCAGGCGACCGAGGTGCTGAAGGAAATCCTCGGTATCGGCGATAGTCTGTCGGGCTCATTGCTGATTGTCGATTCGCTGTCGACCACCTTCCGCAAGGTGCGCTTGAAGCCGGATCCGGCCTGTCCACTGTGCGGCGCGCAGCCAAGCATCCATGATCTGTCGCGGCATGGGAGCATGGGCCATGTCTGCGGATAAGGATCGCCCCGACCGGCTATCGGTGGTGGTGTTCTCCGGGGCTTTCGACAAAGTCCATTACGCGTTGGCCATGGCGGCGGCGGCGGTCGCCTCGAATACCCCGGCAACGCTGTTCTTCACCATGGGGGCCGCCCGCGCCTTGCTGGCCGAGGACGCTGCCGGCCCCGGCTGGCGTGTTTTGCACCCGACCGAGGATGGCGCGGCTCCACTGGCCGCCGACGCCGCCCTGACCGCCAAGGGGTTGGGCGGCTTCGAAGAATTGTTGTCCGCCTGCGTAGCCTTGGGGGCCACGGTGATGGTCTGCGAAATGGGCCTGCGCGCCCTGGGGCTGGACTTGGCCCAACTGCGCGCCGA
>DATGZW010000430.1:0-13379 GCA_035297005.1 Patescibacteria group bacterium | reverse complement strand
CATGAAGCAGGGACGGATGCCGGTACAGCGATAGGTGCCCTTGACCTCGTCGCCGAACTGGCTGGGGTCGTAGTCGAAGATGAACAGATCCTGGGTGATGATGACGTCACCCTCCATGCCGACCACCTCGGTGACCTGGGTGACGCGGCGGCGGCCATCTCGCATGCGCTCCAACTGCACCACCAGATTGACGGCGCCGACAATCTGACGGCGGATCGAAATCAAGGGCTGCGCCACGGCGCCCATCAGCACCATGTTTTCCAATCGCGTCACCGCGTCGCGCGGGGTGTTGGCGTGGACGGTGGTCATCGAGCCGTCATGGCCGGTGTTCATCGCCTGCAATACGTCGAAGGCTTCGGAACCGCGCGTTTCACCCAAGATGATGCGGTCGGGCCGCATACGCAGGGCGTTGCGCAGAAGGTCGCGCTGGTTGACCTCGCCCAAGCCCTCGCTGTTGAGCGGGCGGGTTTCCAGGCTGACCACATGCGGCTGCTGCAATTGCAGCTCGCAGGCGTCTTCGATGGTGACGATGCGTTCGCGGTGGTCGATGACCCGCGACATGGCGTTCATTAGCGTCGTCTTGCCCGAACCGGTGCCGCCGGAAATGACGATGTTGAGGCGTGAGGCGGCGGCGATCTCCAGCACCCGCCCCATGGCCGGCGACAGATTGCCCTGCTGCACCATCTTGGCGATGGTCGGCTTGTTGCGCGAGAATTTACGGATCGACAGGCACGGCCCCTTGACCGCCAACGGCGGCAGGATGACGTTGACGCGGCTGCCGTCGGCCAGTCGGGCATCGACCATCGGGCTGGTTTCATCGACGCGCCGGCCGACCGACGAGGCGATGCGCTGGGCCACGTTGAGGACGTGGTTGTTGTCGCGGAAACGCACATTGGTCAGTTCCAGGCGGCCGTGGCGCTCGATGTAGACCTGGTTCGGCCCGTTGACCATGATGTCGGTGATGGTGTCGTCTTCGATCAGGCATTCGATCGGGCCGACCCCGAACATGTCGTTCAGCAGATCGTCGACGATCACCGTCTGCTCGGCCGCCGTCACCTTCAGGCGGTCGGTGGCGACGATGTCGCCCACCACCTGCTCGACATCACGGCGCAGACGGTCGCGCCCGGTCATCACCGCCGCCGAGACGTTGATGCGGCTGAACAGCAGCTGGCGGATGTGGTCATAGGTTTCCGCCTGACCGACATCCGGCTGCTTCGGTTCGGCGGGGGCGGCCTTGGCCGCCGGCGCAACCTTGGCCGCCGGTGCGGCATGGGTATGCGGCGGCGCATGATGCACGGGCGCCGGGGCGGCGGCGTGATGATGCGGGCGCGGCGGCTTTAGCGCCGTGGCCTCGGCCTCGGCTACGGCGTCGGCGGGCGCCGCCGGCTGGGGCGGGCGGATGTCGATTGCGGCCGGTGCGACGGGGGCGGAAGTTTCGACCTCGTCCAGGGCCCAATCACTACCGTAGTGCTTTCTCCCGAACAATCTTCATCCCCTTCCGCATGATGTCTTTCCAATCCGAACTGCGCTGCAAGGGCGACAGGCCGGACAGGTCGTGGGCGATGTCGGTCATCGCCTGGGTGAATTCCACCGACTGGTGAGCGAAGGTCTCGCCCAGGTTTTCCGCCATGGCGGTCTTGGTGCCGCCAAAGGGAATGATGAAGTCGATGCGGCGTCCCACCGCTTTTTCAAAGGTGTCGGACGTCACCACTCCGTTTGCTTCGGGGCGGGTGTGGTTGAGCAGCAGCATGTTCCGCTGGGTGGCGTTCTGGGCGGCGGTCAGCTTGCCGATGCGCAACAGGTTGCGGATCGACATCGCGGTGGGCTCGGCGACTTGCAGGTTCAGATCGGCCTTGTCGAGCAATTGCCACAGCAGCGGGCCGGCATGCAGGGGAATATCGAAGATGATGTAGTGAAAATGATGCTGCAGCACGGCGACCAATTGCTCGACGGCTTCGGGCGACACCGCCGCTTCGTCTTGCAGTCCGATTTCCGAGGTCAGGGTGAACAGGCGCGGCCCATGCGAGGCCAGGGTATGGTCGAGGAACACCGGATCGATGCGGTGGGCGTTCTGCAACGCCTCCAGCAGACCCTGGTTGCTCTGCATGTTCAGCATCATGTTGAGCCCGCCGCTGCGCACGTCGAGGTCCACCAGCACCACCCGGCGGGCGATGCGGTTGGCCAGCAGCCAGCCCAGATTGGCGGCGACGGTGGTGGCGCCGACGCCGCCGCGCGCGCCCACCACCGAGATCACCTTGCCGGCGCGCGACTGGCGCACCGGTTCGGGAGCATGGCCCTGGAAGCTGAGCACGCGTTGCAGCAGGGTCGGCGTCACCGGCTTGGCGATGTAGTCGGTCACACCCAGGCGGATCAGATCGCGGAATAGGCCGATGTCGTTGCGGTCGCCGATGACCACCACGTTCATGCTGGGCTCGCAGACATCGGCCAGCGAGTTCATGTCCGACAGCGGCATCGACAGCCCCGAGATGTCGACCACCAACTGTTGCGGCGCGCGCGGCGCCCCCTTCAGGTAGGCGATCGCTTCCTCGACGCTGCCTCGGCGGATCAGCGTATGCGGCAGCATCAATTCCAGAACTAGGTTCTGGATGGCCTCGTAGCTTTCGTTGTCGGAGACGAAGGCAACGAATTCCGCCGCCTGCTCGCCACCTCGGGATGTGTTGCCTGAAACCGCCATGGTGAGCCTATTTGCTTTGGGTGGTGCTGACGTTCAGCGGCGTCGTCTTGTTGTCGTTGAAGCGGCGGATCGCATCCACTTCGGTGACGCCTCGGGGGCCGGCATAGGGGGCTGGGTCGATCAGGTCGCGCGGGTCGTCGATCATTTCGGCCAGATTGCTCAGATTGGCGCAGCCGAAGGCGAAGATCGGCCGCTCGCTGGGGGTGGTGGTGAAGGACTGGCGGGCCATCGACGGGCAGTTGGGGGCCGAGGCCACCATGCGCGAGGCCGTCACCACCAGGGTACCGGCGGCGCCTTCGACGGGCGGAGAGATTGCCAGATTGGACGGCAGGATGCCCAAATCATGCATCACCGTGCCCGCCTGCTTGGCGGCGGCGGCGGCAACAACATCGTCGCCATGCGGTTGCAGGCGGACCAGCATGTGCTGCGGCTGTCCCAGGCGCACCACCAGTTGTCCCAACTGGCTGCGCATTTGGGCGGGGGTGGCGAAGATCGACAGCTCGACGCTGTCCACGTGCTCGGACACCGGGATCTCGGCGACCGTGGGCAGCGGCTTGACCGGCACCTGATTGGGGAAGCAGGCGGTCAGCAGCAATGGAGCGCAACCGGCAAAGGCGATGGCGGTCAGGCGGGCGGCGAAGCGGGGGGGCATCTGGGTCTCCTCCCTCAGTACAGAAAGCCGGCCGGGCCGTGCAGGCGCGGACCTTGCGAAGTGATGACGGACTGGTCGGGGGCATCGTCGGTGACGCGCTTTTTCTTGACCAGATATTCGACATCGTTAGCCGGACGCAGCGCGTCGATCGGGCTGCGCATGTGGTCGCCATTGCCGGGTTTGACGACATAAGGAGTGACCAGCACCACCAGTTCGGATTCGGCGTTCTGATAGGTGGTGGACGTGAACAGCTTGCCCAGGACCGGCAGATCGCCGAGTCCGGGAAGCCGCGCCGCCTGGTCATGGATGTTGTTCTGCATCAATCCGGCAATGGCGAAGCTTTGGCCGCTGGCGATTTCGATGGTGGTTTCCATGCGCCGCACGGTCAGGCCGGGGATGCTCAGGCCGTTGGCGACGATACTGTTGGCGGGGGACAATTCACTGACTTCGGGGCGGACATGCAGGCTGATGCGGTCGCGCGACAGCACCGTGGGCGTGAAATCGAGGGAAATACCGAACGGCTTGAACTCGACCGTCTGGGTGTTGTTGGTGCTGGCGATGGGGACGGGGAACTCGCCGCCAGCCAGGAAGCTGGCGGTTTGCCCGGACACCGCCGTCAGGTTTGGCTCGGCCAGCATGGTCAGCAGCCCTTCCTGGTCCAGGGCGTCGATCATGGCGTTCAGGTTGACGCGGTTAGAGGTGTAACCGACGCCCGTTCCCCAACCGCTCGTGGGAAGAAAATATTGGCTGGGGTTGAGGGGGTCGCGGTATTCGCGCCCGTTCATCAAGTTGACGGCGAATTTTCCGGGAAAGGCAAAGGCCTGCCAGTTGATGCCGAATTGTTGATCGACGGTGCGTGACAGCTCGATCACCCGCACCCGTAAATTGACCTGGGTCGGGGCCGAGATGGTCAGGCGGTTGATGGCCTTGTCCTTCTCGCCGATGGCCTGTTCGATCGAATGGATGATGGCTTCGGCGTCCGATGCCGAATCGACCGAGCCGGAGACGATGATCGAGCCGCGCGCCGGTTCCAGGACGATGGAGTACTGGGGAAAGCGGCTGTGCAGCATGTCGCCCATTTCGCCGACATTGTGGCGGACGCGGATTTCGCGTTGCAGGATCACTTCGTCATTGGCGTCCAGGGCGAACAGCGTGGTGGTGCCCGAGGCCTTGGCGATGAGGAATACCCGCTTGGGCGAGGGGCTTTGGATATCGGCGATTTCGGGGTCGGCGACGAACACCGCGGCGGCGGCGCGCGGCAGGATCAACACCTCTCCCTTGCCGATGGACAGGTCCATGACTTCCAGCGGCTGAGACGTGACGGCATGCAGCCGGGGCGAGGCGGCGGCGTGCGACAGGGGCGTTCCAGCTAGCAGGCCGATGGCCAGAGCAGCCGCGAACACGCTGCTCTTGATGGTCCGGCACCAGATATTTCCCGCGGCAATCCTCATCGATATGGTCCGTTCCTGCACTGGCTAGTTCGGCTGCGCCGAGCCGCGATAAATCTTCACGACGGTGGCGGCGGGCGGAATATAGGCTTGGGCCGCTTCGGGAGCGTTGGGCGCGGCGCGGGGGGGCATATTCGCCGTCGAGACGTCTTCGGCGCGTACGGCCTTGGGGCGTTCCAAGTTTTCGGCGGACACCGGCACCACATGTGCGCCGCCCTGGCTGTCGGTTTCGCGGATATTGCCGTTTTCCGAGGCCAGGCTGCGCAAGGCCAGGGTCAATTCGCCTAACTGCCCCGCCACCACCACCACTTCGGCCTGCTCGCTGTCGACTTCGAAGGTGACGGTGCGGGCGGTGTTGGCGCCACCGGCCTTGGCATCCACGGGGGCCAGGGTGAATTGGCGTCCGACGGCGATCACGCGGACATTGGTCAGAACCGTCTCACCGATGACGTTGCGGGTGGCGCCGCCGTCGCTGTTGCCGTTCAGATGCTGCGACAGGATCACATCGACGAAGTCGCCTGGCAGGATCAACCCGGCATTGCCCGATACGTCGTTGATCGCCACCGAGATGGCGCGCTTGCCGGGGGCCAGCGCCGCCGACAGGAAGCCGGGGGCGTCGGGCAGGACAATGCGCGAGCGTTCGATGGCGGCGCCCTTGGTCAGCGGCAGGCGTACCACGGCGCCGGTCAGCTTGTCGTCGGGATCGCGCCCCTGAGCGAAGACGTCGTCGCTGGGGTGTCCCGGAATCTCGATCCATTGCAGGTCACCTGGCTGAATCAATGTGCCGGTCGGCAGTTCGATCGCAGCGGCCCGCACGCGCGTCGGCGGCGGGGCGGCTTCGGCGGCTGGCTGGTTGCCCGACGATACCACGGAGCGCACGAATAATGCGGCCATTGCAGCGAAGAGGACCAGTGCCAAGACCCTAAGTGCGGTGCGCGACATGGGGGGATTGTTCCCTGCGGACGAAAGAAGGCGAGGTGACGAGGGCTTGCATGGGGATCACGGGAGCCGTGCCGTTGCTGAAATTCTACCCGATAGGGGGGTGACCGCATGCATTGGCTGGCTCCTATACTTTTATTCCCGCCGACAAAACGCAATGGTCGTTGACGGGTATCAGTTCGTGTTGACGACCCTAACAAACGAAGAACTTGTTGTAAACTTTTGTGTGGCACCATTCCATTGGTGATACAGATGTAATTAGCTATATATAATGGTTCTTGTATATCTAGTGGCCTATCTCATAAGTAATTTTTTGACTAATTCCAGTATTAGTTCGTCTTTATGCCCATTATCCTGTCGATAGGACGCATTTCCTCTCGCCAACTGTTTTGTGCATACTATGGTATTGCCACGACAAATGGCTCGTCCTACGCGAGTTCGATCTTCGTATTAATGGTATGGCTATTCAAGCGCGAGAATGCCCCAAACCGGATACAGTTTGGGGCAATATGGGCCGCGCGGCGCCCCTTCCACTTGGCGGTGGAAGGGGCTTTGGGGCTGGACGAAAGGCCTTAGGCGGCCTTGCCGGCGGCGCGGTCGCGCAGGTAGTTCAGCATGGTGTCGGCGTCGGAGACTTCGAAGGGATCGGTCGGGCACAGGTCGGAGAACCCGGGCTCGGCGAACAGCTTCACGATCTCGCCATTTTCGGCGTACAGCGAATAACGCCAGCTGCGCATGCCGAAGCCGAGGTTCGACTTGTCGACCAGCATGCCCATCTTGCGGCTGAACTCGCCGTTGCCGTCGGGCAGCAGGAAGACGTTCTTGGCGTTCTGCGCCTTGCCCCACTGGAACATGACGAAGGCGTCGTTGACCGACACGCAGACCACCGCATCGACACCCAGCGCCTTGAACTCGTCATAGAGTTCTTCGTAGCGCGGCAGGTGGCTGGTGGAGCAGGTGGGAGTGAACGCGCCGGGCAGCGAGAACATCACGACCTTTTTATTGGCGAAGATGTCGGCGGATGAAACGTCCTTCCATTCGAACGGATTGGGGCCACCCAGGGCTTCGTTACGGACCCGTGTCTTAAAGGTGACGTCGGGAACGTGCTTACGATTGGACATTAGGGTCTCCTTAGAATTAATCTAAATAATATGACGCCAAAGGGTCACTCCGGCAAGGGGATCGACTCGTCGTCCCCCACCACCGGGGCGAAGCGTCCGGCTTTCCAGTCCTGTTTGGCCTGTTCGATGCGATCGGCGCGACTGGAGACGAAATTCCACCATATGTGACGCGGTCCGTCCATCGTTTCCCCGCCCAGAAGTAGAAAACGGGCGGACGACGAGGCGGTGCGCAAGGTCACGTCGTCGCCCGGCGGCAGCAGCAGCAATTGACCGGCGGCGATCGCCTCGCCATCGACCAGCAGCGAGCCTTCCAGGGTGTAGAGGGCCAGTTCCTCTTGCACCGGCGGCAGCACCATCAGGCTTCCAGGGTCCATTTCGATGTCGGCGAGCAGGGTTTCCGACAGCGTTTGAACCGGCGAGCGGTGGCCGAACAGCGAGCCGGCAATCACCCGCACCCATTTTCCTTCACCGGAAATCAGCGGCAGGCTGCCTTGCCCGACATGAACGAAGGCGGGGTCCATTTCCTCATAGGCGCGCGGCAGCGCCAGCCACGCCTGCACCCCGAAGATTGACCGTGAGGTGTGGCGTGATGGCAGTTCCGAGCGTTCGGAATGGGCGATGCCGCGTCCGGCGGTCATCCAATTGACCTCGCCCGGACGGATCGCCTGGATATTGCCCAGACTGTCGCGGTGCAGGATCTCGCCGCGCAGCAGATAGGTAATGGTGGCAAGACCGACATGCGGATGCGGGCGGACGTCCATGCCATGGTCAGGACGCAGCACCGCCGGCCCCATCTGGTCAAGAAAGATGAACGGTCCGACCATCTGCCGATGCGGCGACGGCAGCGCGCGGCGGACGGGAAAGCCGTCGCCCAGCTCACGCAAACGCGGTTTGATGACTTCAGCGACGTGCTGGGCCATGGGGTCGTCTCCTGGGGAAGAGGAATCACCCCGGAGACATTGGGAGCATCGGACTTGACCTCAATGGGCGCAAATCATTCCGCTCCGTCTGGAATAGGCGGGAATGGCCGTCCCCGTACTTTTGACATAGGGGACAGCCGCAGGGCGGCGGCTTAGCGCGCCGCCTCGCCCTTTGCCAGCCGCACCACCCCGCGCGGAACCCTGATCGAGTCGATGAAATCCTGCATCTCGGCGCTGGGGGCGGGAGTGACCAGACTGACCGCCACGGTGACGATGAACGCTGCGGGGATGCCGAACACCCCGGCGGCGATGCTGCGCACCCCCAGCCATGGCGGCATGCCCCATAGCTGGGTGGCCAGGATATAGGCAAGGCACAAGCCCCAACCGGCGGCCATGCCGCAGACGGCCCCGCGATTGGTGGTGCGTTTCCACCAGATGCCCAGCACCAGCGCCGAGAACAATCCCGACGCGGCCAGCGAGAAGGCCCAGCCGACGATGGTCAGGATCCCCGCCGGACGCAGGCTGGCGACCCAGGCGGCAAGGATGGCGGCGACGATCATCACGGCGCGGGCGATCAACTGGCGGCGCTTGGGATCGGCCTTGGGGTTGACCATGCGAGTATAGACGTCGTGCGACAGCGCATTGGCGATCGACAGCAGCAAACCGTCAGCCGAGGACAGCGCGGCGGCCAGGGCGCCCGCCGCCACCAGACCGGCGACGACGAAAGGCAGGCCTGCGATCTCGGGCGTCGCCAGCACGATGGCGTCGGGATCGATGTGCAGTTGCCCGTTGGACAGCGTCATCATGCCGACGCGGCTCCACTCGACGGCCCAGGCGGGCATTTCGCTCAGGCCGTGGGTGAGTACCTGCTGAGTGACCTCCAGCTTGGCGAAGGCGGCATAGGCGGGGGCGGTGAGGTACAGCACGAGGATGAACAGCAGGCTCCAGGCGACGCTGATACGGGCGTCGCGCACGCTCGGCGTGGTGAAATAGCGGGCCAGCACATGCGGCAGCGAGGCGGTGCCCAGCATCAGGCACAGGATCAGGCCGAAGAAGTTGATCGGGTCCGAGGGCGCTAGCGCGTCGTTGGCGAGTCCCAACTGGTGCTGAATTTCGGCCACCCGTTGCAGGGCTTGGCCGTACATCAACTGCGGCAGCGGAATCCCGGTGACCTTGGTCGACAGGATCACCACCGGCAGCATATAAGCGCCGATGACCACGACATATTGGGCCACCTGGGTCCAAATCAGCGCCCGCATGCCGCCCAGCATCGAGCACAGCAGAATACCGGCCAAGCCGACGAACACGGCGACCGAAAAGTCGATACCCAGATAGCGCGAGGCGATGATGCCGGTTCCGTAAATCTGCCCGACCACATAGGCGAACGAGGCCGACACCAGCACGACGATGCCCATGATGCGGGCGGCGTTGCCGCCGTACCGCGCGCCCAGGAAGTCGGCGATGGTGAACTGGCCGAACTTGCGCAAATAAGGGGCCAGCAGTACGGCGACCAGGATGTAGCCGCCGGTCCAGCCCAGCACGAAGGCCAAGCCGTCATAGCCGGCGGCGTAGATGGCTCCGGCCATGCCGATGAACGAGGCGGCGCTCATCCAGTCCGACGCGGTGGCCATGCCGTTGTACAGTGCCGGCACATGGCGTCCGGAGTCTTGGTATTCCGGCCCGCCGGAGCTGCGCGACAGCAAGCCCATCAAGGCATAGAAGCCGATGGTCAGCACGACGAAGCAGATGCCGAGGATCTTGTGCGAGACGCCGACCGCCTCCAGCACGCCCAGCAACGCGCCGAAGCCCAGGCAGCCGCCGATATAGATGATGAAGACGCGGCCCATGTTCTGGGTAAAGTCGCCCTTGAGCATGTCAGCCCCCTCAGTCCTCGGAAACGTGGAAATCTTCGTCGATGTCGTTCTGCCGGCGGGTGTACCAGAAGATCAAGATGACGAAGCCGATCAGCGAACCCTGCGCCGCCATGTAGTATCCGAGCGGGAAGCCAAGGATCACTACATGGTTCAAATCGGCGGCGAAGACATGCACGCCGACGCCCAAGGCCGCCCAAACGGCCAGCACGATCCACATCAAATGCGAGGTTTTGAGCCAATATTGCCGCGCTTTTTCCGGCGTCATGGGTTTGCGGGCCATAACTGTCGTCTCCTCCCTGGTTCGCTCTGGCAGCGAAGGCGCCTGTTGTCGCCGGGCCCGCGGTTTTTTGTGCGCTTTGCGCTTATGGTGCGAGCCATTCCCTAATTTGCGGATGAACCGCAAAAAATACAACCACGGTCTGAGGCGAGGGAATGGTTACCGCCGTCCGCGACGGGGCTTTTTCTGCTGGGGGATCAGACTGGTCTTGCCGATGGCTCCGCCCGGCGTCTTGCCGTCGGCGGACAAGCCGAGGTCTTGCAGTTCCAACCGGCGCAGCTCGTCGCGCAGGCGGGCGGCTTCCTCGAATTCCAAATCGGCGGCGGCTTTGCGCATGCGCTTTTCCAACTCGGCCATATAGGATTTGATGTCCTTGCCGATGCGGTGGGCGGTCAGGGAATCGCCGGTTCCCACCGTCAGGTAATCCTGTTCATAGACGCTGTCGAGCACGTCGGAGATGCCCTTTTTGATGCTCTCCGGAGTGATGCCGTGCAGGGCGTTGTAGGCCTGCTGCTTCTCGCGCCGGCGGTTCGTTTCGCTGATGGCATAATCGAGCGAGGCGGTCATTTTGTCGGCATACAGCAGCACCCGCCCGTCGATGTTGCGGGCGGCGCGGCCGATGGTCTGCACCAACGAGGTTTTCGAGCGCAGGAAGCCTTCCTTGTCGGCGTCGAGGATGGCGACCAGCGCGCATTCGGGGATGTCCAACCCCTCGCGCAGCAGGTTGATGCCGATCAGCATGTCGAACACGCCTAGGCGCAAATCGCGGATGATCTCGATGCGCTCCAGGGTGTCGATGTCGGAATGCAGGTAGCGCACCCGTACCCCGGCCTCATGCATGTATTCGGTCAGATCCTCGGCCATGCGCTTGGTCAGCACGGTGACCAGCACGCGCTGAGCCTTGCCGGCGCAGATGCGGACTTCGGCCAACAGGTCGTCGACCTGATGCTCGACCGGGCGGATGATGCAGACCGGATCGATCAGGCCGGTCGGGCGGATCACCTGCTCGGCGAAGACGCCGCCGGTTCGCTGCATCTCCCACGGGCCCGGAGTGGCCGAAACGCAGACCGTTTGGCCGCGCATGACGTCCCATTCCTCGAATTTCAAAGGCCGGTTGTCGATGCACGAGGGCAGGCGGAAGCCGTAATCGGCCAGGGTGCTTTTGCGGTTGAAGTCGCCTTTGTACATGCCGCCGATCTGCGGCACGGTGACGTGGCTTTCATCGACGAACACCAAGGCGTCGGCGGGCAGGTACTCGAACAAGGTCGGCGGCGGCTCGCCTGGGGCGCGGCCGGTCAGGTAGCGCGAATAGTTCTCGATGGATTTGCAATGGCCGGTGGCCTCCATCATTTCGATATCGAACGTGGTGCGCTCTTGCAGCCGTTGCGCCTCCAGCAGCTTGCCGGTGGCGAGGAAGCGCTCCAGCGTTTGTTTCAACTCGGTCTTGATACCCTTGACCGCGGCGGTGACGGTGGGGCGCGGGGTGACGTAGTGGCTGGACGGGAACACCGTGATTTCGCTCAAGCCGCAGGTCTTTTCGCCGGTCAGGGGGTCAAATTCGGCGATGCTCTCGACCTCGTCGCCGAACAGGCTGACCCGCCAAGCGCGGTCCTCATAGTGGACCGGGAAGATCTCGATATTGTCGCCGCGCACACGGAAGGTGCCGCGCTGGAAGGCTTGGTCGTTGCGGGTATATTGCAGCTCGACCAACCGGCGCAGCAAATCGCGCTGATCGATTTCCTGGCCGGTGTGCAGCTTCACCGTCATGTTGGCGTAGCTTTCGACCGCGCCGATACCATAGATGCAGCTGACCGAGGCGACGATCACCACATCGCGGCGCTCCAACAGCGCGCGGGTGGCGGCGTGGCGCATGCGGTCGATCTGCTCGTTAATCTGCGAGTCTTTTTCGATATAGGTGTCGGTGCGTGGGACGTAAGCCTCGGGCTGATAGTAGTCGTAATACGAAACGAAATATTCCACCGCGTTTTCGGGGAAAAAGCTTTTCATTTCGGCGTAGAGCTGCGCCGCCAAGGTCTTGTTGGGCGCCAGCACCAGGGCCGGACGGCCGCTGCGGGCGATCACATGGGCCATGGTGAAGGTCTTGCCCGATCCGGTGACGCCCAACAGCACCTGATCGCGCTCTTTCGCCTCGATCCCGGCGATCAACTCCTCGATGGCGGTCGGCTGATCGCCCGCAGGCGCATAGTCCGAGACAAGCTTGAACTCCGCCCGCGGCCCGGCCGGCTGCGGTTGGAAGAAGGGGAGAAGATCGGATGCGTTCATACCGCATTATATGGACCGATTGAGCCAATGCGCCAGCGGCACAACCATCGCAACCATTGACACCGCCTCCCCCCGTGGCAGAGACTGCTGCCCTTCCAAGGGGGGCCCTGGCAGGGGGCTGAGAGGCCGACGGGTTCGCGAGGAACCGCGCGGCGACCCTTTGAACCTGATCCGGGTCATGCCGGCGAAGGGATGGATATCGCGGCCCAGTTTGGGCCAAACCTCCGTTCATCGCTCCGAGTCCCGGGTCTTCCTCGTCAACAGGGAGACCTTTAACGATGTCCGAACCGTTTACCATCACCACCGGGCCGTTGCCCGGCTCGTGCAAAGTCCATGCGGCGGGCGGCCAGGGCGTGGCTGTCGCCATGCGTGAGATCGCCCTGCACGGCGAACCGGCGTTGCGCGTCTACGACACCTCCGGCCCTTATACCGACAGCGCCGCCAGCATCGATATCACCAAAGGCCTGCCGGCCTTGCGTCAGTCGTGGATCATGGCGCGCGGCGACGTTGAAGCCTATGACGGCCGCGTCGAGCGCCCCGAGGACAATGGGCTGAAGCCGGGCCAGGATATCTCGGTCAAGCAATTCGACCGGGCCGACCGCAAGCCGCTGCGGGCCAAGCCGGGTTGTCATCCGACGCAACTGGCCTATGCCCGTGCCGGATTGATTACGCCGGAGATGGAATACGTCGCCATCCGCGAGAACATGGCCCCGGAATTCGTCCGCGCCGAGATCGCTTCGGGCCGCGCCATTCTGCCGGCCAACCCCAACCATCCCGAAGCCGAGCCGATGATCATCGGGCGCAACTTCCTGGTCAAGATCAACGCCAATATCGGCAATTCGCCGATCGCCTCATCGATCGACGCCGAGGTCGATAAGCTGGTGTGGTCGATCCGCTGGGGCGCCGACACCGTGATGGATTTGTCCACCGGGCGCTATATCCATGCCGTGCGCGAATGGATCATCCGCAATTCTCCGGTGCCGATCGGCACGGTGCCGATCTATCAGGCCCTGGAAAAGGTCGATGGCAAGGCCGAGGCGCTGACCTGGGAGATCTTCCGCGACACCCTGATCGAGCAAGCCGAACAGGGCGTCGATTACGTCACCATCCATGCCGGGCTGCGGCTGGCGCATATTCCGATGACCGCCAATCGCGTCACCGGCATCGTCT
>DATGZW010000429.1:0-2607 GCA_035297005.1 Patescibacteria group bacterium | reverse complement strand
GTTCTCCGCCGTCCCCATTGCCACCGCCGCCCGCCATTCGGCGCAGAACATCGCCTTCAACGAGGTCGGCCGCCAATCCATCCTCGCCGATCCCGATTTTTGCGACGGCCACTATCTGGAAGAAGGCAAGAAGCCGCATCGCGGTCTGGCCGTCGCCCGTATGGCCGCGCACATCACTTATCTGTCGCAAGCCGCCTTGCACCGCAAGTTTGGCCGCAACCTGCAAGGCCGCGACAAGGTCGGCTATGGCTTCGACGCCGATTTCCAGGTGGAAAGCTATCTGCGCCACCAGGGCAGCAGCTTCGTCGAGCGCTTCGATGCCAACTCCTATTTGTATATCACCCGCGCCATGGATTACTTCGACCTGGGTGCTGATCACGGCGGAGCCTTGGCCAACGCCTTTCGCGGCACCAAGGTGCGCTTTTGCGTGATCTCGTTCACCAGCGACTGGCTGTTCCCCACCGCCGAGAGCCGCGCCGTGGTGCATGCGCTGAACGCGGTGGCCGCCAATGTCAGCTTCGTCGAGGTCGAGTCCGACAAGGGCCACGATGCCTTCCTGCTCGACGAGCCGGAATTCCACGGAACCCTGTCCGGCTTCCTGGAAGGCGCCGCCGAGCATCGCGGCTTGGCGCGCGGAGACCGCTCATGACCCGCCAAGGCAGTGGAAACGGCAAATCGATCCGCGTCGATCTGCAACTGATCGCCGACATGGTCGAACCGGGAGCGCGGGTGCTGGACGTCGGCTGCGAGGAAGGCGTGCTGCTCGACTACCTCAACCGCTTCAAGCAGGTGGATGGGCGCGGCATCGAGCTGTCGATGGCCGGTGTGCGTGCCGCCGTCGGGCACGGGCTGTCGGTGATCCAGGGCGACGCCGACACCGATTTGAAGGATTACCCATCGGGCGCCTTCGACTATGTGATCCTCAGCCAGACCTTGCAGGCTACCCGCAACCCCAAGGAGGTGTTGCAGCACATGCTGCGCATCGGTCGGCGCGGCATCGTCTCGTTCCCCAATTTCGGCCATTGGCGGGTGCGCCTGTCGCTGTTGGTCAACGGCCAGATGCCGATGACCAACACCCTGACCTATCAGTGGTTCGACACTCCCAACATCCATCTGTGCACCATCCGCGACTTCACCGTGATGTGCAAAGATCTGGGCATCGTCGTCGAGCGCGCGGTATCGTTGAACGGGCGCGGCACCACCCGCTTCGATGCTGGCGGGCGCTGGGCCAACTGGCTGGGCGAGCAAGCGGTGTTCCTGTTGCGCCGCCCCTAAGAGTTCGGCCTTTTCGCCGGATGGCGTTCCGGGCTATCCTTATGATTGTGACTGCCTTGTGACGGGAGGCGTCGAGGAAAAGCCCATGCAGATGTTAGCGAGCGCCCCCATCAAACTGCTGCTGGTCGAGGACAACCCCGGCGATGCGCGGCTGGTGCAGATCATGTTGCGGGAAACCGGCGGCTTCCGCCTGACCTGCGCCGCCAGTCTGGCCGAGGCGCGGCAAAGCCTGCTCGACAGCCCGCCCGATGCCATTCTGCTGGATTTGTCGCTGCCCGATTGCCAAGGCATGGACACCGTGGACGCCATCCGCAAGGCCGCGCCGCAAGCTCCGGTGGTCATCTTCACCGGCCTCAACGACGAAGCTGTCGGCTTGCGCGCCATGCAGCATGGCTGCCAGGATTATCTGGTCAAGGGTCAGGGCGACGGCAATTTGATCCGCCGCACCGTTGTCTATGCCATCGAGCGCAAAGCCGTGGACGAGGAACGGCGCGGCAATGCCGAACAATTGAAGCGGGTGCTGCTGCAAACCGTGCGCGCGGTGTCGCTGACGCTGGAAATGCGCGACCCCTACACCGCCGGCCACCAGCGCCGGGTGGCTCAATTAGCCTTGATGATCGGCACCCATATGGGACTGTCGGACATCCAGTTGGAAGGCCTGCACACCGGCGCGCTGATCCACGACATCGGCAAGATCAACGTTCCCTCGGACTTCCTCAGCCGCCCCGGCAAGCTGTCCCCGGCGGCCTTCGCGGTGATCCGCCAGCATTCGGCGGACGGTTTCGAGATCGTCCAGGACATCGAATTCCCCTGGCCGGTGGCGAAGATGATCCTGCAACATCACGAACGCATGGACGGCACCGGCTATCCGCACGGTATCGGCGGCGATGACATCATCATCGAGGCGCGCATCCTGGCCGTCGCCGACGTGGTCGAAGCCATCAGCTCGCACCGCCCCTATCGCCCGGCGCTGGGCATTGATGTCGCCCTGGACGAAATCAAGCGCCACTCCGGCACCCATTTCGACCCCATGGTGGTCGCCGCCTGCCTGGAGGTCATCGAGAAGGTCGGCGACCCCTTCAAGGCGGAGTAAGCGGCTTTTCCTGTGGATCGCAGGGGTCGCGCATCAGCCCCTTGCCCAGATTACGGAAGCCCTGCGGCATCGGCACATAGCCACGGCTGCGTTCGGGACGTTCACGCACGGCGGCTCCGGCATAGATCTGTTTGGCCGCTTCGACCAGCAGCACCCCGGCGAAGGTGGGGAACCAGCGCGCCCCGATTTGCTCCCAGGCGGGAGCCGAGCGCAGCACGAAGCGGCTCTGGAACGGGGGC
>DATGZW010000428.1:0-10752 GCA_035297005.1 Patescibacteria group bacterium | reverse complement strand
CGCGCCTTGCTTTGCAGCTTGCTGATTTGGCGGCTGGCGGCGGACACGGCGTCGGTGAAACGCGCCCGCTCGGAATCGACCTTGTCTTTGGCGATCTTGTATTCCGGGACGGCGACGTTGCCGGCATCATGCGGATGCGCCACACCGATGGCGATCCCCGGAGACACCCCCTGACCGATGAAAATCTGCTCATCGGCGACGGGAGGCACATCCAGGGTGCGGTCGTCCGGCTCGCTGCTCATTGATGATGTCAGTCTTCGTCGAATTTGCTGTCGACCAGATCGACCAAGGCCTGTACCGCCTGGGCGGCGTCTTCGCCTGACCCCTTCATCTCGATGGTACAGCCGGGGCCGGCGGCCAGCATCATCAGGCCCATGATCGATAGGCCGGACACCTCCATGCCGCGCTTGGATACCACCACCTGCGCCTTGAACTGGCTGGCCAGTTTGACGAATTTAGCGGCGGCGCGGGCGTGCAGGCCCCGGCGGTTGGCGATGGTGGCGGTGCGCAGGATGATGTCGCCCGTGGCCGGGCTGTCATTGGCGGGCTGGGGCTCTGCTGCGGGGGGCATATCCGTCATTCTTAGTTGTTGTCCTGGGTCAACAGGCGCGAGGCGACGTTGATGTACTTGCGCCCCGCTTCCTGGGCGCTGGAAACGGCGTCGTTGAGGTTTTCGTGGTGACGCACGCTGGCCAGCTTGATCAGCATGGGCAGGTTGACGCCGGCGATGACCTCGACCTTGGCCTTGTCCATGATGGAAATGGCCAGATTCGACGGCGTGCCGCCGAACATGTCGGTCAACACCACCACGCCGGACCCATCATCGACCTTGGCGGTCGATTGCAGGATGTCCATGCGTCGCTGCTCCATGTCGTCTTCGGGGCCAATACACACGGTGGCCACGTTCGGCTGCGGGCCGACCACGTGCTCTAGGGCGGCTACCAGCTCATCGGCGAGGCGGCCGTGGGTAACAAGGACCATTCCAATCATTGATTGACCTTCACGTTATTTCCCCCTCCTCCAGCTCGCGATGCCGGAGGTCCACACGCTGACCATTCTCGCGCAGCCAGAGTGCCAGTTTTTCTGCAATCACTACAGAGCGGTGACGCCCCCCCGTGCAGCCGACGGCGATGGTCAGGTAACTTTTGCCTTCTGCGGCGAAGCGCGGCAGCAGCGGACCCAGCAGGGCCGTCACCGCCGTGAAGAATTGGGCGAAGTCGGGATCGTTCTCGACATGGGCGGCAACCTTGGGGTCGCGCCCGGTCAAAGGCTTCAGATCGGCGACGTAATGGGGATTGGACAGGAACCGCGCGTCGAATACCAGATCCGCCTCGCGCGGCAGTCCGCGGCGATAGGAAAACGAGGTGACGAACACCACCAGCCCCGGCTTGCATTCCAGGCTGAAATATCCGGCCAGCACCCGCTTCAGCTCGGCCGGCGGCAGCGAGGTGGTGTCGATGACCACGTCCGAGCGGCCCAGCAGCGGCGAGACCAACTCGCGCTCGTGGCGGATGCCGTCGATCAGCGGCCGATCGACGGCCAGCGGATGGCGGCGGCGGGTTTCGGTGTAGCGGCGGCGTAGCACCTCGTCGTCGCAATCGACGAACACCAGATGCATGTCCAGCTTGCCGGTCGCCATCAGCCGGTCCATCTCGGCCAGCATCGAGACGACGCCAAAGTCGCGGGTGCGGATGTCGATGCCGATAGCCAGCGGGCGTTGCAACTCGCCGGGGCGGACCAGAGACCCCAGCAGCGATAGCGGCAGGTTGTCGACGGCCTCGTAACCCAGGTCTTCCAGGGATTTCAGCGCCAGGGTTTTGCCGGCGCCCGACATTCCGGTCACCACCACCACACGGGCAGCGGCGGTGCTAGAAAGAGAATCGCCCATCGGTCCGGCGGGGGCCGGTCCTGCGGCGTTCTCGCCGCCCTGGGGCGCAGGCGCGTCGGTGGGCGCATCGGTCATCATTGCACCGACATTATAGTCCCCGTTGCGGCTTGCACCGCAAGGCGAACCTTGGCTGTTGCCGACACTTCCCAGGGGTTCAAGGCCAGAAGGGGCAGGATGGCGCCGAAAATCTCAACCGTTTGGGGATCGGGCAGGCGTTCGATGCAGTCGGGGGCAACCAGATCGACCACCAAGCCCAGCCCGGCGGCCGCGTGGTCGAGGCGAAATATCCCCACCCCGCGCACTTCCAGCAGTCCGGCGATGGACAATGGCGGACGACACCTCAAGCCCTGACCCTCCCGCGTGATCTCCACTTGATCGTCAGCTACCAGCCGTGCGCCGTCGTCGATCAGGCGCAAGGCCAGATCGGATTTTCCGGCTCCCGAGGGTCCGCGTAGCAGTACCCCGGTTCCGGCGACGTCCACACAGGTGCCATGGACCCTGATCATCTTAGCAAGGTGCAGTGGTCCTGGCCCGCTGTCAACGGCCTCCCTGCGCCACCGTCTCGCGCGCTGCCGCCGGAAGCCGCAGGGTGAAACGCGCGCCGACGATGCTGCCGTCCTCGGCGATGCGGTTGGCGGCACGTAAACTGCCGCCATGCGCTTCGACAATCTGCCGGGAAATAGACAGGCCCAGCCCCGAATGCGTTCCGAACTTTTCCGCCAGCGGACGTTCGGAATAGAACCGTTCGAAAATAGCATCGAGCTTGTTTTCGGGGATACCCGGACCGTCGTCCTCGACCTCGATGACCACATTGCCGCCATTGCGCCCCGAGCGCAGGGTGATGGTGCCGGTGGGCGGGCTGAACGACAGGGCGTTGGCGATCAGGTTGCGCAGCACCTGAACCAGCCGGCTTTCGATGCCTTGGACTTCCAACTCGTCGTTGGGCGGGCAGTCGAGGGCGAAGGCCACTCCGTCGGCGGCGCCGGTGTCGCGGTAGACCTCGGCCAGCGCCTCGATCATCCGGCGCAGCTTGACCGGCTCGGTTTCCGCCCGGCTCAACTCGGCGTCGATGCGGGACGCGTCCGAGATGTCGCTGATCAGGCGGTCGAGACGGCCCACATCGTCTTGAATGATCGCCATCAGCTTGCGCTGGTGGTCGGGGTTCTGCACCCGCGCCACCGTCTCGACGGCGCTGCGCAGGCTGGTCAGCGGGTTCTTGATCTCATGCGCGACATCGGCGGCGAAGGCCTCGACGGCGTCCATGCGCTGCCACAAGGCCTCGGTCATGTCGCGCAAGGCCCCCGACAAATCGCCGATCTCGTCCTGGCGGCGGGTCAAATCGGGGATGTAATGGCGGCGGCCATGGCCGCGCCGCACCCGGTCGGCGGCGGCGGCCAGACGGCGGATCGGGCGGGCGATGGTCCCGGCCAGATACAGCGACAGAGTTACTGTTACCGTCAGGGCGAAGGCGAAGGCCTGGAAGATGGTCAGGCGTACCTTGAACAGGCTTTGCGCGATGTCGTCGCCCGACGACGACAGCATCACCGCGCCCAGCACCTGCTTGTAATGCTGGACTGGAACCGCCGTGGTCAGCAGCAGGCGGTTGTTGCGCTGGCTGCGCACGGCCCAGGCCGATTCGCCAGCCAAGGCCTGAGCCACTTCGGGATAGTCGCTGGCTTTGGGGTGGGCGCGCTCGCGAAAGGTCGGCTGCGCATCATCGACCAATTGCGCGGTGGTGATGGCGTTGTAAAGCGAGCGGAACAGATTGACGAACCAGCCGCGTTCGGGCGGCTCCAGATCCTCGACTTGCACGGTGGTGTTGGCCGACAACAAGGTTCGACTGTCGGCGACCATGTCGCCGTCCTGGTCGAACAGGCGTGCCCGCACGCGGGCCGGCTGCGACAACCGCCGCACCATCTGGCGGGCCATCGGTTGTGACATCTCGGGAATGGCGAAGCCGTTGTCGATGACCGCGCCTTCGCCGACGGCGGCGGCAAACATCTCGGCGCGGATGCGCAGTGATTCGATCTCGGCGGCGATCAGCTCGTTCTTGTAGCGGTCGATATAGAAGAGTCCGCCGACCAGGATCACCGGGGCCAGCACGTTGACCGCCAGGATGCGCCGGGTCAGCGGCGAGGCCAAGGGAAGCCAGCGCCGGCGCGGCGCTTCACGCGGAGCACCGCCGTCGGCGCGCGGGGGGACGGGTTTGCTCACTCGTCTTCGCGATAACGATAGCCGACGCCATACAGCGTCTCGATATGACCGAACTCGGTGTCGACGTCGCGGAACTTCTTGCGCAGCCGCTTGATGTGGCTGTCGATGGTGCGGTCATCGACATAGATATGCTCGCCATAGGCGGCGTCGATCAACTGGTCGCGGTTTTTCACATGGCCGGGACGCAGCGCCAGCGATTTCAGGATGAGAAACTCGGTGACGGTGAGATCGACCGGCAGACCCTTCCAGGTGCAGGAATGGCGGCCCGGATCGAGGATCAATTCGCCGCGAACCACCACCTGGGCGGCCGAGGCCTCGGTGACGTCGCGGGCCAACTCACCCCGGCGCAGCAGGGCGCGGATGCGTTCGATCAGCAGACGCTGCGAAAACGGCTTCTTGATGTAGTCGTCGGCGCCCATGCGCAGGCCCAAGACCTCGTCCACCTCGTCGTCCTTCGAGGTCAGGAAGATCACCGGCACCGCCGAGGTCTTGCGCAGGCGCTGCAACAGCTCCATGCCATCCATGCGCGGCATCTTGATGTCCAGCACCGCCAGATCCACCGGAGTCGCGGTGATGGCGCGCAAGGCTTCGGCGCCGTCGCTATAGGTGCGCACCTTGAAGCCCTCGGCCTCCAGGGCCATGGATATCGAGGTGAGGATATTGCGGTCGTCATCGACCAAGGCGATGGTTTGGCTCACCTGTTTCAAGCTCCCAAAATCTCGCCGGAGTGTGGCCGCTTCCGCGGTTCTTGCCAAGGCGTCGAATGCGGAACATCTGACGGCGGCATTATGGCGAAATTACAGCGACTTGACGCGGCGTGGCGCTGGGCACACACTTTTCCGCATGAACCCGAACTCGAAACCGTCCGATCCCACCGGCGAGCCGGCCAGTCCCCTGCCCAAGGGTGACTTGCGCTTCGTCATCCGCTCTCTGGTGCGCTCGGCCAACACCGCCGCCCTGGCCACCACCCTGGCCGGCGAGGCGCGGCCCTATGTCTCGTTGGTCACCGTCGCCACCGACATCGACGGCAGCCCGTTGCTGCTGTTGTCGCGGTTGGCCGACCACACCCGCAATATCGACGACGACCGCCATGTGTCGTTGCTGTTCGACGGCACCGCCGGCTTCGCCAACCCTCAACAGGGACCGCGTGTTACCATTCTGGGCAAGATCGAGCATTGCAACGAGGCGCGCACACGCCGGCGTTTCTTGGCCCGCCATCCGGGGGCGGCGCTCTATGCCGATTTTGCCGACTTTGCCTTTTACCGCGTGCATCTGGATCGCGCCCACTGGGTCGGCGGCTTTGCCCGCGCGGTTTGGCTCGACGACCGGCTGCCTTGCGACTTTGCCGCCGCGTCCGATTTCGCCGCCGCCGAGCCGGAATTGCTGGCGCGGCTCAATGATTCGTCCGCCGATATGCTCACTGTGCTGGCCAATGGGCTGCTGAAGCGGCGCGGCAAGGGCTGGCGGATGGTGGCCATCGATCCCGACGGTTGTGACCTTGCCCACGGAAAAACCGTTCTGCGACTGGGGTTTAATGCCCCTCTTGGGCGAGCCGACGAGGCTCCCGCTACTCTGGCGGCGCTAGTGGAGAGCGTAACCGGAATTTCATGACGATATATCCGTAGCTTATCGTTGCTCCGGAGAGCGCCGCCAAGTATCCTTACTCATCCGTGTTCTAGACCCTGTCCGCCTTCATTCCATCCCGCGTTGCAGCATTCATGACCCATTCGGCGTCTCGCGCATCCGCATCGGTATCCTGCCCCCGGTGGTTTTCACCGAGCAAGACCGTGCGTGCCGAAACTTACCCATACGGTCCCCCGCGGCGGAAATTACGGTGAAATGCAGGACTACTCTTTATGGAGCGGCATTCATGACTAAGTTAAGTATCCGCGGCGGCACAACGACAAACGCCAAATTGCTGCAGTGGGTCGACGAAATTGCCCAGTTGACCAAGCCGGACAACATCCATTGGTGCGACGGCTCGCAGGCGGAGTATGACAGCCTCTGCCAGATGATGGTCGATGCTGGCACGCTGATCCGCTTGAATGCCGCCAAGCGCCCGAACAGCTATCTGTGTCGGTCGGATCCGGGCGATGTTGCCCGCGTCGAAGACCGCACCTTCATTTGCTCGCCCAACAAGGGCGACGCCGGCCCGACCAACAACTGGGTCGATCCGCGCGAGATGAAGGTCACGATGAACAAGCTGTTCGATGGCTCGATGAAGGGCCGCACCATGTATGTGGTGCCGTTCAGCATGGGGCCGCTCGGCAGCCACATCGCGCATGTCGGCGTTGAAATCACCGATAGCGCCTATGTCGCAGTCAGCATGCGCGTGATGACCCGCATGGGTCAGGCCGTGCTCGACGTGATGGGCACCGACGGCGATTTCGTCCCCTGCATCCATTCGGTCGGCAAGCCGCTGGCCCCCGGCGAAGCCGATGTGGCTTGGCCGTGCAACCCCAAGAACATCTACATCACCCATTTCCCCGAAGACCGTTCGATCTGGTCGTATGGGTCGGGCTACGGCGGCAATGCGCTGCTGGGCAAGAAGTGCTTCGCGCTGCGCATCGCCTCGGTGATGGCCCGCGACGAAGGCTGGCTGGCCGAGCACATGCTGATCGTCGGCGTCGAGAACCCCGAGGGTGAGAAGACCTATGTCGCCGCCGCCTTCCCGTCGGCTTGCGGCAAGACCAACTTCGCCATGCTGGTGCCTCCCGCCGGCTTCGAAGGCTGGAAAATCTGGACCGTCGGCGACGATATCGCCTGGATCAAGCCGGGTGCCGATGGCCGTCTTTATGCCATCAACCCGGAAGCGGGCTTCTTCGGCGTGGCGCCGGGCACCGGTGCCCATACCAACTACAACGCCATCGCCTCGTGCCGGGCCAACTCGATCTTCACCAATGTCGCGTTGACCGATGACGGCGACATCTGGTGGGAAGGCCTGACGGAAGACAAGCCGGCCCATGTGATCGACTGGAAGGGCCGCGACTGGACCCCGGAATCGCCGGAACCGGCCGCGCATCCGAACAGCCGCTTCGCCGCTCCCGCCGCGCAGTGCCCGTCGATCGACCCCGATTGGGAAAACCCGAACGGCGTGCCGATCTCGGCGTTCCTGTTCGGTGGCCGTCTTTCGAAGAACATGCCGCTGGTGTTCCAGTCGTTCAACTGGGCGCATGGCGTTTATCTGGGCGCCACCATGGGCTCGGAGGCGACTGCCGCCGCCGTCGGTCAGGCCGCGATCCGTCGCGACCCGATGGCCATGCTGCCGTTCTGCGGCTATGACATGGCCGATTACTTCAGCCATTGGCTGAACATCGGCCGCAAGCTGTCGAACCCGCCGGGCGTCTTCCGCGTCAACTGGTTCCGCAAGGACGACAACGGCAAGTTCATGTGGCCGGGCTTCGGCGACAACATGCGCGTGCTGAAATGGGTCGTCGACCGGGTGCGTGGCCGTGGCTTCGCGGTCGAGAGCCCGCTGGGCTTCATGCCGCGTCAGGAAGACCTGGAATGGACCGGCCTGGACTTCCCGGCCGAGAAGTTCCACGAGCTGATGAAGATCGACCGCGAGGCCGGTCTTGCTGAAGCGCGTGACCACGAAGTGCATTTCGACAAGTTCTTCGAGCGTCTGCCCAAGGAGTTCGTCGCCGAGCGCGAACTGCTGAAGGCCCGCCTGTTGCGCTCGCCGAAAGTGTGGGAGCTGCCGCGCGCCGAAGGCAAGTAAGCCCTGGTGACGTCAGTTTGATATGATGAGGGGCCGCCTGTGGGCGGCCCCTTGTTCTTTGGAAAAGGAAATCATGGTCGAGTCCCCTTGTGTCGATCGCTGCAAGATCATCCAGCGTACCGGTGTCTGCCGTGGCTGTGGCCGTACGTTGGCCGAGCTGAAGGCGTGGAAAGAGGCCAGCGATGCCGAAAAATCGGCGATCCTGGATCTGTTGCCGGCCCGCGCACCGTTGATGGTCGAATCAGAGCAAGAACAGTTCGTGCTCTGACCGTTTGGGTTTAGCTGTGGACCCGGTCCAGGCGATCGACCTCGCGCAGTTCCTTGAACCGCCACGCCCATAGCCCGACCACCACCAGTGTCCCGATTCCTCCGAGCACGACCGCCGGCACGGTGCCGAACCATGCCGCGGTCATGCCGGATTCGAACTCTCCCAGCTCGTTCGACGCGCCGACGAAGACCATGCTGACGGCGCTGACGCGGCCGCGCATGGCGTCGGGCGTGCCCAATTGCACCAAGCTTTGGCGGACATAGACGCTGACCATGTCGAAGCTGCCCATGGCGATCAAGGCCACCGCCGACAGCAGGAAGCTGGTGGACAGGCCGAACACCACGGTTGCCGCGCCAAAGCCGGCGACGCAGGCGAACATGGTCACGCCCGCCTTCTTTTGCAGCGGATGATGGGCCAGCCATAAGCCGCACAGCGCCGCGCCGACTGCCGGGGCGCTACGCAACAGGCCTAAACCCCAGGGGCCGATATGCAGGATGTCGCGGGCATAAACCGGCAGCAGCGCGGTGGCGCCGCCGAACAGCACGGCGAACAGATCCAGCGAAATGGCTCCAAGCACCACTGGCTGGGCGCGGACGAAGCGCACTCCCGCCAGCAAGCGGTCGAGCGTCGCTCCGCCCGACTCGGTGGGGCGCAGTTGGGTGGCCATGAAGGCTGTGGCGAATACCGACACTAGCAGCAGCGCCGTCACCGTCGCATAGACCACGTCGGGGCCGAAGCCATAGATGGCGCCGCCCACCGCCGGCCCGGCAACCACCGCCACCTGCCAGGCCGAGGAACTCCAGGCCACGGCGTTGGGAAAATGATGCTTGGGCACCAGCAACGGCACCAGTGACTGCATCGACGGGCCCAAAAAGGCGCGTGAGGTGCCGAACAGGAACAGCACCACGAAGATCGGCATGACAGACGTGATGCCGAAATGGGTCAGTGTCAGCAAGCCGGCGGCGCAAACCGCCTCCAGGCTCAGGCAGGTCAACATGACGGAGCGGCGGTCGAAACGGTCGGCGACATGCCCAGTGACCAGCGAGAACAGGATCTGCGGCAGGAACAGCACCAGCCCGACATAGCCCAGATCAAGGGGCCGGTGGGTCAGGTCGTAGACCTGCCAGCCGACCGCCACCGTCTGCATCAACTGGGCCATGTTGGAGAAGAAGCGAACCGTCAGAAACAGACGGAAATCACCATATTGCAGGGCGGCGCGCGGCGCGACCCGCTGGGGGAGTGGCTCATGGGTCATAACCCACACTGTAGCGCCCATGGCTAAGATAGGAAAAGTCTCTTGAGCGCAACCCTGCTTCGCTCCATCCTTCGGACGCCCCCCGTCATCGCGAAGGTCTGGTCCCATGGAAGTGAACGAAGTCGCCGAACAGATCGCCGAATTCGAGAAGAAGGAAGAGAAGGAGGACGGCTATCGCCGAATGGTCGCCGTGCTGATTTCGGTGCTGGCGCTGCTGTTGGCGATTACCGCGCTGGGCAGCAACCGCACCAGCAAGGAATTGTTCACCGCCAACATCCGCGCGTCGGACACCTGGAACTTCTATCAGGCCAAGACCATTCGCCAGACGGCATTCTCCCTGGCCGCCGACGAGGCCGAAAGTCTGGGTTCCATTCCCAACCTGTCACCCGAAGCCAAGACGGCGTTGGCCGCCAAGGCGCAGAAATACCGCGACACCGCCACCCGCTATGAAAGCGAGGCCGACGGCACCGGCAAGAAAGAGCTGATGCTCAAGGCGCGCGAGATCGAACACCAGCGCGAGGAAGCCGAGCACCGCGAGCATTATTTCGGCTTTGCCGAAGCCATGTTGCAGATCGCCATCGTCCTCGCCTCGGCGGCGGTGGCCAGCGGCGTGCGCTTTCTGGTCGGATTGTCGGTCGGGCTGGGGGTGTTCGGCCTGCTGCTGTCGATCAACGCCTTTACCCTGTTGGTGGCGTTGCCGTTCTGACAGCAGGCGGAGGAGTCAGCCGCCGCTGACTCCTTGCAACAGCTCTCCGGCGCGCTGGTCGGCCCCCGACGGCAGGGGCTGGCCAGGGTGCTTGATCCAAGCGGCGATGTCGGCCAGCACCAGCTTGGCCTGCAAATCGCGCAACAGCATGTGATAGCCGTTGGCATAGACCGCCTTGACCTGCGGCACGGGGTTGCTGGGCAGGCTGGCCATCATGCGATAGGTCGGCTCGGACGGCACCACTTCGTCATGCTCGCCATACAGCACCAGCGCCGGCACATGCAGCTTCGGCGCCGCGCCATAGGCGGCGTCCATCAAATCGCACAAGCCATGCATGGTATCGACGCGGGTGTCCTTGATCACCAGCGGATCCAGGCTGAGCCCGCGCAGCATCGCGTCGTTATCCGACGGGCGGATGTTCAGCCCGTTGCCGTTCAGCGTCAGCCAGGGCGTGGCATAGGAAAAGAACATCAAGGCGCTGCGCTCGAAGATGTTCATGCTGGAGCGGCTCCACACCGCCGGAGCCGACAGCACCACGCCGGCTACCGGAGGGGCGTCGGGGCGGGTCATGGTCAGCATGATCAGCGCCCCGCCCATGCTCTCGCCCAGCAGATAAAGCGGCACGTCGGGATGGCGGGCGGCGATCAACCGGGCGGCGGTGGCCAGATCCTCGGCCAAGGCGGCTTCGCCGGCCCAATAG
>DATGZW010000427.1:0-2256 GCA_035297005.1 Patescibacteria group bacterium | reverse complement strand
CGGCAACCGCCGTCAACCCAGACCGATCCGAGCGGCGCGCCCGAGCGCGGGCTTCCCTCCGGACACGGGCCGCGCATTCGGCGGATGCCGGTCTAGGCGGACGCTCACCCTTGACGGGCTTTTGCTGCTAGCAATCGCTGGGCAACCTCGACAAAGCCTTCTCCGCCGGAGCCGATAGTCAGCCAGCGGGGCCACTGGCGCAAGGGGCGGGTGGTGACGGTGGAGACCCCGACCGAGTGCTCGAAGAAGCTGAACATGGGCTCGTCGTTCTCGGAGTCGCCGGTGAACAGGCAGCGTCTATTCCCAGTGTCGATGTCGAAGTCGAAGGTCTCGCCCATCCAGCGGCGCGCGGCGGACAGCTTGTCGTAGCCGCCCAGCCAGCCGAGAAGCCAGTAGGAATTGACCGTGGCGGAGGCCCCCAATGATCGCAATTTGGCGAGGACGGCGGCGTTCTCCTCGGCATCGGCCCGGCGGTCGAAGGCGATGCTGGCGAGGCGGTAGTCGCTGTCTTCGGAGGGCTGAAGAAAGGGAAAGGCGGCCATCATGGTCTGACGAAGTTCGGCCAGGGCGTTCCGCTGCCCCCGATCATCCGCCCACAGCTGTCGCCGAACTTGGTGCTCCGTGGTGGACAGGCAGACCCCGCCGTTTTCACCGATGACCGCATCGACCGGCCACATATGCGCCATCAGGCTGCACCAGCCTGCCGAGGCGGCGGTGATCGGCACGATACGCAGGCCAATGGCGCGGAGGTCTTCCATCGCCGCCAAGGTCGGCGCCGTCAGTTGTCCCGCCTGGGTCAGGGTATCGTCAACGTCGGTGAGAAGGAACGCGACCTGCGCCAGGGCGTCATCGGGGATCAGCGCAAGCGGCTGTAAATCGGTCATTCCGTCACCTTGGGTTGTGGTCCGCGAGGGACGGTTGCCGAGGAGGGTTCCATCAATCGCCCTGTTCGTCCGCAAGAGGATGGTCGCTCTGCGCGGACAGCGTCAAAAACAGGTGAACCAATCCGGCCTCGGCCACCCGCAGGGCCGCTTGGCCGGGCGTCATCCACGCCCGTTCCCGCTGCGCCTTCTCCGGCCAGTCGTCGAGTTCTTGTTGGACGGCCAAAGGGAACACATCGACGGTGCAGCGTTTGCGCTTCGTCTCATCGATCCGCTTCAGGTATTGGAAGGTGGCTAAGGGCGTTTTGGCGATTTTGCCAAGCACGCCGGCCTCTTCCAAGGCCTCGCGTTGGGCGACCTCGTGGCCCTTGAGGTTCTTTTCCGGCCAGCCTTTGGGGATGATCCATCGCCGCGTCTCCCGCGAGGTCACCAGCAAGACCAACAGTTCGCCATCGCGAAGCGTGAAGGGCAGCGCCGCATACTGCTGGAAGAGCTTCGCCTTGGGCTCGCTCTTTCTCCCGACGTTCCTGCCGACCATCATTGCCCTCTCTTTTGGCCAATGACCTTATCCGGCAAGATGTTTTGCGCCGCAACAAAATTGTAACAATCCCGGGAATTCTGTTGGGCGCGAGACGCCGCGGCTTTTCGGCCCGCCATGGAGAGTCCGTGACGACGCTGGTCATGGCGTTCCCGGGCCGACGGATTGTGGCAAGAATGGCTCCAAACGCCACCTCGGTCGCCAGCGTCCTGAGCATCGCCTGCCGAAGCAGGTTTTGTCGCTACGGTTGGAGCACGGTGGCCATCAGCAGGGCGGCCATCCCGCTCATCGCCAGTGCCAGTCCGAGCCAGCCGAGAGCCCGGTGGATATGGTCGATATCCCGCTGTTGGGGATCGCTATCCACGCCTCGCCAACCATCCATGGCACCACCCTCCGTGTGAGAACAGGTCTTCATCGTGCCTGACGTCGCGATCGAAAATGACTGAGCGTCAGCGCCCTAATCTTTGGCGAACCGTCGTGACCAACGTCAGGAAACTGTCCATGCGCACCCCATCGCTGGCCATGACTTGCAGGAAGACGGGGTCGCGAACCATCTCGGCCAGCGATGGTTCGGCGGTGTCATCGATGTAGGGGAGGCGCGTGTGGCGCCTCGGCTCGACGCGGCAGAGACTGGTCGTGCGTCTGGGGTCTGGGGCGGAAGAAAATGCGGTCTGGCTGTGGCCTGGCATCGGAACCCTCGATTTGTGATTTCGGCGAGGATAGCGGGGCCGAATTACGTCTGGATTTCGCCTGACGGGTCGAATGGTAACGGGCGATGTCTTTGGCGTTTTCTCGCCACATTTCAAGGAGGATGCCCAGCCTTTGCGCGCGGATATG
>DATGZW010000426.1:0-12465 GCA_035297005.1 Patescibacteria group bacterium | reverse complement strand
GACCAGCACCAGCACCACGGCCATGGCGAAGGCGGCGTAGACGGCGGCCAGCGTGCCCAGGATGAAGCGTTGGTCCATGCTGCCCATGGTGTTGGGATGCAGCAGCACGATCACGCCAAAGAAGCCGACGGCGGTGGCTAGGCCCCGCTGCCAGCCGACTATTTCGCCCAGAAACATCCCTGCCAGCACCAGCATGAACAGCGGCTTGGTGAAGCTGACGGCGACGGCGGTGGCCAATGGCAGATTGGTCAGCGAATAGAAATTGGCCAGAATCGTCGTCACGCCGATGGCGCAGCGCAGGGCATACAGCCATGGCCGGTCGGTCTTCAGGCCGGTGCCGCCCGATGTCATGACGAACGGCACGATAGCGGCCAGTCCGAACAGGCAGCGGAAGAAGGCGATCTCGAAGGGGTGCATCTGCCCGCCGAGCATCTTCACCATGCCGCTCATGCCGGCCAGACAGACTGCCGAAAAAAGTAGCCAAATGGCGCCGCGAAGATTGGGCGAAAGCTCGGACCAGGACCATATGCTGAGAGAGGGCTTCGACATGATGCTGCTTTTGTGGCGGAGGTTGCAGAATACTATGCGTATAGGCCGATTGCGCGCTAGCCCCGCCGCGCAAATATCACGAAGTAAGTGAAGAAATTTGTTAATATATCCGTGCTGGTTGTGATTTTTACCACTCCTGCACGGCACGGGAAATTGCCAGGGAGAGCATTGATGTCCGATATGCTGTGGCAGCCGTCCCCCGCGCGGAAAGCGGCGTCGTTGGTGACCGCCTTCATCGACCGCGTCAATCTGCGCCATCGTCGGCATATCGATGGCATGGCGCCGCTGTGGCAATGGTCGGTGGACGATCCGCAGGCCTTTTGGCGTGAGGTCTGGGAGTTCTGCGGCGTCATCGCCAACCCGCCGGGGCCGCAGGTGGTGGATGATCCCGCCCGCATGCCGGGCGCCCGCTGGTTTCCCGAGGCTCGGTTGAACTTCGCCGAAAACCTGCTGCGCCGCCAGGACGGCGGCGACGCCATCGTCTTCTGGGGGGAGGACAAGGTGAAGCGGCGGTTGTCACATGCCCAGCTGTATACGTTGGTGTCCAAACTGGCCGAGGCGATGCAGGCCATGGGGGTACGGGTGGGTGACCGTGTGGCCGGCTTTCTGCCCAACCTGCCGGAAGCCGTCGCCGGTATGCTGGCGGCGGCCAGCATTGGGGCGGTGTGGTCGTCGGCCTCGCCTGATTTCGGCGTGCAGGGGGTGCTGGACCGCTTCGGACAGATCGCTCCCAAGCTGCTGATCGCTGCCGACGGCTATTGGTACAATGGCCGCGCCTATGACGGACGCTCCAAGCTGGCCGCCATAGGCGCGGGGCTGCCCTCGGTCGAAAAGCTCGTGGTCGTGCCCTATCTGGCGGAGGTTCCCGACCTTGCCGACATTCCGCGCGCCGTTACCTTGGGGGCGTTCATCGCGCCGTATTTCGGTGGCCGCATCGCCTTCAACCGTCTCCCCTTCGACCATCCGCTGTACATCATGTTCTCGTCGGGAACGACCGGAGTGCCGAAATGCATCCTTCATTCGGCGGGTGGCACACTGATCCAGCATCTTAAGGAGCATCAACTACACAGCGACATCCGCCCCGACGACCGCATGTTCTATTTCACCACTTGCGGCTGGATGATGTGGAACTGGCTGGCCTCGGGTCTGGCCTCGGGGGCGACGCTGCTGCTGTATGACGGCTCACCGAGCTTGGGCGGCGGGGCGATTATCTTCGATTATGCCGATTCCGAGGGCATGACCTTCCTTGGCATTTCGGCCAAATGGATCGACGCCATCGCCAAGGGCGGCTTGCGCCCTATCGACAGCCACAAGCTGACAGCCTTGCGCACCATTGCCTCGACCGGGTCGGTGCTGGCCCCGGAAAGCTTCGATTACGTCTATGACGCCATCAAAGCCGATGTCTGTCTGTCGTCGATCTCCGGCGGTACCGACATCGTGTCATGCTTCATGCTGGGCAACCCCATCGGCCCGGTGTGGCGCGGAGAAATCCAGACGCGCGGCCTGGGCCTGCGGGTCGAGGTCTTCGATGCGGCGGGGCATGCGGTGCAGGGGCAAAAGGGGGAGCTGGTCTGCACCATGGCCTTCCCCTCGATGCCCATCGGCTTTTGGAACGACCCGACCGGCGAGCGCTACCGTAACGCCTATTTCGCCCGATTTCCCGGCGTATGGACGCATGGCGATTGGGTCGAGCTGACCCCGCATGGCGGCATCATCGTCTATGGCCGCTCGGACGCCACGCTCAATCCTGGCGGCGTGCGCATCGGCACCGCCGAGATCTATCGGCAGGTTGAAAGCATCGCCGAAGTCGCCGAGGCGCTGGTGATCGGTCAGGACTGGCAGCATGACGTTCGCGTCGTGCTGTTCGTCCGCCTGCGTGACGGCCTCAAGCTGGACGAGGCGCTGGTGCAGCGCATCAAGACCCGCATCCGCGACAACACCACGCCGCGCCATGTGCCGGCCAAGGTGGTCCAGGTCGCCGACATCCCGCGCACCCGCTCAGGCAAGATCGTCGAACTGGCGGTGCGCGACATCGTGCATGGCCGCCCGGTGGCCAACAAGGAAGCCTTGGCCAACCCCGAGGCGCTGGATCAGTTCGAGGATATGGAGGAGTTGGGGCGGTGAGGAAAGACGGAGGAGGTGTCCGTCCATTCCAATTCGTCATGGCCGGACTTGTTCCGGCCATCCACGCCGATCCATCCACGCCGATCCGCCAATAAAAACAATATGCTCCGCCCTATCCGCGTGGATACGCGGGACAAGCCCGCGCATGACGGCAAAGAGGGCGGAAGCGTCCCTACCGCCGCACCACCAGCTTTTGGTACAGCCCGCCGAAATAGGCGCCGCGCTCGATCACGGCGCCCCCCGGCAGAGGAATCTCCGCGGTCCACAAATCGGGGGCATAGGGTTCGATGCGGCCCAGCAGCGGTAGCCAGATGCGCAAGGGGTGCCACCACTGCGGCTTGGCATAGTCGATGATGACGACGTCGCCACCCGGTTTGACCACGCGAAAGGCCTCGGCCAGGGTGCGCAGGCGGGTGTCGCGCGGTTGCTCGTGCAGCAGGAAGAACAGCAATACGCGATCGTAGCTGGCGTCGGGCAGGGTCAGCCGTGACGAATCCATCGCCAGCAGCCGCGCCGGAATGTCGGCGGGCAGCTTGCGGCGCAGATTGGCCAATTGCACCGGCAGCACATCGACGATATCGAGCATGCCGTCGCCAGCCGCCACGCGGCGGCCCAGCTTTTCCGTCAGATCGCCATAGACGCAGGCCACCTGCAAGCTGCGGCCGGGCAGCACGGCGCCCAACGCAGCCAAGGCGGCGTCGCGCAAGGTCTGGTAGTGGCCCCACAGGATGAGGTTGACCAGCCACTGGCGCTCGAAGAACTTGACCGCGCGCGGGTGGACATAGGCCCACCAGTAATGGATGCGCAGGTAACTGGGCACGGCGGAGCCGGCCTCATCGTCTTGGGCAATGATCTCGCTATTGGCAATCCGCACGCAGGCCCCCCTCGGCTAAGCGGTCCAGCACTATCATTGCGACCGTTCGCGCCTATAGCCAAGCGTTAGATTGATGACTCTATCGTTAGAACCACTTTGCCGGTGGCGCTACGGCTTTTGAGCAAGCCGATAGCGGCCCCCGCCTGCTCCAGCGGCAGGGTCTGCGAGACATGCGGTTTCAGCTTGCCGGCGCTGTACCAATCGAGCAATTGGGCATAGGTGCGGCGCAGTCCATCGGGGTCGAGCCGTCGATAAGCGCCCCAGTAATAGCCGATCACGGTGATGTTCTTGACCAACAGGATGTTGGCGGGAATCTGCGGCACGCCACCGCTGGCGAAGCCGATCACCAAAATACGGCCATCGGCGGCGGTGCAGCGCAGGCTGGCGTCGAACACCGCGCCGCCAACAGGATCATAGACGACATCCGCGCCGCGCCCATGGGTCAGCGCCTTGACCCGCTCGCGGATGTCTTCACTCTTATAGTCGATGCCATGCGCCGCGCCGTGGGCGGTGGCGACCGCCAGCTTGTCGGCGCCGCCGGCGGTGGCGATCACGGTGGCGCCCAGGGCGGCGCCGATCTCGACGGCGGTCAGGCCGACTCCGCCAGCCGCGCCATGCACCAACAGGGTCTCGCCAGCGGTCAGCTTGGCTTTGGCGATCAAGCCGTGATGCGAGGTGCCGTAGACCACCGGGAAGCCGGCGGCGGTGACGAAATCCATGGCGTCGGGGATGACATAAACGTCCGAGGCGCGGGCGATTGCTTGCTCGGCGAAACCGCCAGCATCGAGGATAGCCATGACTCGATCACCGGGTTTGCAGGTCTCGACGCCCGCCGCCACCTCGATGACCTCGCCGGCCACTTCGAAGCCGGGGGTGAAGGGCGGCGTCTGCTTTTCCTGGTATTTTCCGGCGATCAACAGGCCATCGGCGAAATTCACTCCGGCGGCGGCGACGCGGATGCGCACGCCCTGCGCGGGCAGGGCCGGTGGGGCGATGTCTTCGATGGTCAGGCCGCTTTCGTCGCCCAACGCCTTGCAGACCACGGCACGCATGGCAATCCCTTCTTGATCGTTGCCCAGAAGCCGCCATGATGCGGACTTTCGCGACGGAAGGGGAGACGGTTTTCGCATGCGCGGCTATTTTGGAATCGGCGTCGAGGGCGTCAGTAAGCAGTCCAATGTGGGCAGCCTGTTCCGCTCGGCGCATGCCTTTGGCGGCAGCTTCGTGTTCACCGTGGCCGCCGACTACACCCGCCAGCGCAGCGGCGCCGACACCTCGGACGCGGTGACGCAGATGCCGTTCTATGCCTATCCGTCGATTGCCGAGATGGATCTGCCGCGCGGCTGCAAGCTGGTCGGCATTGAATTGGTAGATGACGCCATCGAACTGCCGTCGTTCCACCACCCCTTGCAGGCCGCCTATGTGCTGGGCCGCGAGCGCGGCTCGCTGACGCCCGAGATGCTGGCGCGCTGCGACTTCGTGGTGAAGATCCCCACAAAATTTTGCATTAATTTGGGCATTGCCGGGGCGCTGGTGATGTATGACCGGGTTACCAGCCTGGGCCGTTTCGCTCCGCGCCCGGTGCGCAGCGGCGGCCCGACCGAGGCTTTGGCCGAGCATGTGCATGGCCGTCCGGTGTTCCGCACCCCCGAGCGGATGGCGTTGTACCGCAGCGATCCGCCGGCCACCGACCCCATCGATGGGTAAGCCTTACAGATATTAATGGCTCTTGCCGCCGCGATGATTGCGGTGCGGGCGAATGGCAGGCATTATGGTTCTCGTAAAACGGGGAGGACCACTGTGCAGTACCATATAAGCGCCAGCGCCGAGGGTCTGACATTGCGCCTGATCGGTCGCTTCACCCATGCCGACCGCACTCTCTTTGCACACGCATTGGGAGAGCTTGAGGGCGAGTCTCCGGCGCTGTTGACTTGCGATCTGAGCGAAGTGGTGTTCATCGATTCCGCCGGGCTGGGCATGCTGTTGATGGTGCGCGAACGCCTGTCGAGCTGGGGCGGCACCGTGGCTTTGCGCGGGATTCAAGGGCAGGTGGGCAAGTTGATCGGCCTGACCCGCTTCGACCAGATGTTCCTGATGGAGGCATGAACCGCTGGCAATAAAGTGCGGTGCTTCGTCTGTGCGCCTTGCCGGTTGACAAGACCACCTTGGCCGGGGCACTTCAGCGGACAGACTTAAATCATGGGCTGCCTCCGATCATGTTCGCCAAATTCGCCGCCGCCACCGGTCTCATCGCCACCCTGTTCGCCGGCTCCGCCGCGTTCGCCGACACCGCCAAGCCGCTGGGCAAGTTCGGCGACTGGGGCGCTTTCGCCTATTCGGGCAAGGGCGGCAAGGTCTGCTACGCCGTCGGCAAGCCCAAGCACAGCCTGGGCTCGTCCAAGGTGCGCAACGAAGTCTATCTGACGATTACCCACCGTCCCGCCGACAAGAGCTTCGATGTGGTCAGCGTCACCGCCGGCTATGCCTTCAAAAAGGACGCGGTTGCCGAGTTGGACATCGGCGGGGCCAAGTTCGACCTCTACACCACCGAGGATACCGCTTGGGCGCGCGACGACAAAGCGGTGGTCCAGGCTCTGCTCAAGGGCAAGAGCGTGGTGGTGCATGGCATGCCGGCCAAGGGCGATCCGACCGCCGACACCTACTCGCTGGACGGCTTTGTTCAGGCCCACACAGAAATTGGCAAGGCCTGCGCGACGAAGTAAAAGCGGTTTCTCTTGCGTATCGGTCCCCGTCGCCCATATGACTCGGGCATGAGCGAAGACCTGAAGAACCTTATCGGCCTGTCCCGCCAGGAACTGGCCGACGAAATCGCGCGGATCGGCGAACAGCCGTTCCGCGCCAAGCAGCTATGGCACTGGATCTATCATCAGGGCGTCACCGATTTTGCGGCGATGAGCACCCTGAACAAGCCGTTGCGCGAAAAGCTGGCCGAGCATTTCGTCGTCGCCCGCCCAGAGGTGTCGCGAGTCCAGACCTCGACCGACCGTACCCGCAAATGGCTGCTGCGCTTCGCCGACGCCAATGAGGCCGAGACGGTCTATATCCCCGAGGAAGATCGCGGGGCCGTCTGCGTCTCATCCCAGGTCGGCTGCACGCTCACGTGCAAATTCTGCCATACCGGCACCCAGATGATGGTGCGCAACCTGACCGCCGGCGAAATCGTCGGCCAGTTCATGGTGGCGCGCGATTCCTACGAGGAATGGCCCAGCCCGACCGATGGCGGGCGCCTGATTTCCAATATCGTGCTGATGGGCATGGGCGAGCCCTTGTTCAATTACGACAACGTCGCCAAGGCGATGCGCATCATCATGGATCACGAGGGTATCTCGGTGTCCAAGCGCCGCATCACCTTGTCGACGTCGGGCGTGGTGCCGATGATCCAGCGTTGCGGCGAGGAGTTGGGGGTCAATCTGGCGATCAGTCTGCACGCGGTCACCGACGAGATCCGCGACGCCATCATGCCGATCAACAAGAAATACCCGCTGGCCGAGTTGATGAAGGCCTGCCGCGCCTATCCGACCAACAATGCGCGCCGCATCACCTTCGAATACATCATGCTCAAGGGCGTCAATGACACCCTGGCCGACGCCCGCGCCTTGGTCAAATTGATCGACGGCATTCCCGCCAAGTTCAACTTGATCCCCTTCAACAAGTGGCCGGGCTCGGATTACGAATGCTCGGACATGCGCGACATCAAGAAGTTCTCGGACTTCCTGTTCGAGGCCGGCTATTCCGCGCCGATCCGCCAGCCGCGCGGCAGCGACATCCTGGCCGCCTGCGGGCAGTTGAAAAGCGACTCCGAACGCATCCGTTGCTCGCGGTTGAAGGAACGGGTGGCTGCGGGGATCGAGGATGAGGAGCACGCCCCAATAGTGGGGTGACAACCCGCGCTTTGGGGGCGGATGATCTCTCTGCGGCCGCTATCGCGGCGAGGGAGATCGTCATGGCTCAAGTCGTCGGCATCGACCATCTGACCATCCGCGTTTCGGACCTGGCAGCGTCGAAAGAGTTCTATAACAAGGTTCTCGGCTTCCTTGGCTTCACGCTGGAGTGGGAGTTCGACAGCATCGCCGGTTGGAATAATGGCCTGACCATGTTCTGGATCGGCGAGGCCGATGAGAAAGGCAAAAAGCATCCGCATCGTGTCGGTAATATCGGCTTTCACCACTACGCCTTCGAGTTAGGCGCGCGTGGTGATGTCGACGAACTCTATGGCTTCCTCGTCAGCGAGGGAGTGAAGATCGTCGATCCACCTGCCGACTACCCGGATTATGGTGAGGGCTATTACGCGGTGTTCTTCCTCGATCCCGATGGGCTGAAGCTCGAAGGGATGTACTTCCTGGAAAAAGTGAAGAAGCTGGCGGCGCGCTCTGGCGGTGTCCGGCGATAAGAAAAACCCCGCCCGACGTCGGTCAGGCGGGGTTTTCATGGCCTTACGCGACCTCGGAGGCGATCCCGCGCAGCGAAACGACGCCCAGCACGGTGCCATTGTCCAGCACCGGCAGATGGCGGAAGTTCTTCGACAGCATCAACTGGCGGGCTTGCTCGATGGTGGTGTCGGGGGTGATGGTGATGGGGTCTTTGGTCATCACCGTGCCGACATTGGTCAAGTCGGGATTGCGCCGGGTGGCGACGAAGATGCGCAGGGCGTCGCGCTCGGTGAAGATGCCCTGCAAGGTGGTGCCGTCCATGACCAGCACGGCGCCGATGACCTTGTCCAACATGATCTGCGCGGTTTCGCGCACCGAATGGTCGGCGGCGATGCAGACGGGCGGCTTGCCGGCGATGAGATCGAGTACGGTTCTTGGCATTCTTGCTCCCCTTATGGCCGTGGATCGGCCTATTTGCGGATCGCGGATGGTCCGACGATCAGGCGGGTAGAATAGCGGCAGCGGGCATTCCCGACAACCGCCACAACGGGAACGTCTCCTAAAGCCGGTCGCGCTGGCCTTGCCTCGGCGGTCCATTGGCCTATACTGCGCGGCCAGTCTCTCTCCCTTACGACAAGGCGCGCGCTCCATGAAAGGCGAAGTCAAAAAAGTCGTCCTGGCCTATTCCGGCGGTCTGGACACCTCGATCATCCTGCGCTGGCTGCAGGACGAATATCAGTGCGAGGTGGTGACCTTCACCGCCGACCTCGGCCAAGGTGAAGAGCTTGAGCCGGCCCGCAAAAAGGCCGAGCTGCTGGGCATCAAGCCCGAGAACATCTTCATCGACGATCTGCGCGAAGAATTCGTCCGCGACTTCGTCTTCCCGATGTTCCGCGCCAATGCGCTGTATGAGGGTGTCTATCTGCTCGGCACCTCGATCGCGCGGCCGCTGATTTCCAAGCGCCAGATTGAAATCGCCATCGCCACCGGCGCCGACGCGGTCGCCCATGGCGCCACCGGCAAGGGCAACGATCAGGTGCGCTTCGAACTGGGCTATTACGCCCTGAAGCCCGACATCAAGGTCATCGCGCCGTGGCGTTTGTGGAGCATGAACTCCCGCACTGCGCTGCTCGACTTCGCCGAGAAGCACCAGATTCCGATCGCCAAGGACAAGCGCGGCGAGGCGCCCTATTCGACCGACGCCAACCTGTTGCACATCTCCTATGAAGGCAAGGCGCTGGAAGACCCCTGGGTCGAGCCCAACGAGGACATGTTTACCCGCTCGGTCAGCCCCGAGAACGCCCCGAACACCCCGACCTATGTCGAGATCGAGTTCGAAAAGGGCGATGCGGTGGCCATCGACGGTGTGCGCCTGAGCCCGGCCAGCCTGCTGACCAAGCTCAACGAACTGGGCGGAGCCAACGGCATCGGGCGTCTGGATCTGGTGGAAAACCGCTTCGTCGGCATGAAGTCGCGCGGCGTCTACGAGACTCCCGGCGGCAGCGTGTTGATCGTCGCCCATCGCGCGGTCGAAAGCCTGACCTTGGACCGTGGCGAAGGCCACCTCAAGGACGAGCTGATGCCGCGCTATGCCGAGCTGGTCTATAACGGCTTCTGGTGGAGCCCGGAACGTCTGGCCATCCAGACGATGATCGATCAGGTCAGCCAGAACGTCACCGGTACCGTGCGCCTCAAGCTGTATAAGGGCAATGTGACCGTGGTTGGCCGCAAGTCGCCGAAGTCGCTGTACCGTCTCGACTACGTCACCTTCGAGCAGGACAGCGTCTATAACCAGCGCGACGCCGAAGGCTTCATCAAGCTGAACGCCCTGCGTATGCGTCTGGCCAAGATGGCGCGCGGCTAACACCGCCCGCAAGCTGCGGGGGAAGCGGTTGTGCTTCCCCCGCAGCTGAGCGCTGCGGTTAGCTGCACATCCAGGAACCGTCATGCCCGTGCTTGTCACGGGTATCTACGTGGTTGACGAGACGACGGCCAGTGGCCCCTTCTCGGCCGGATGTGCACGGCGGCGTAGATCACCGGAACAAGTCCGGTGATGACGATATGAGGTTGATGCAGACTCTGCTGGCAACCGACGGCAGACCCTAAAACGCCGAAACACCAAACAGCCAGTCGTGCAGGGCCAGCAGCATCATCCAGCCGACCAGACCGGCGGCGGTGGGGAACAGCAGCCGGTCAAGATCCAGGCGGATGCGGCCGCGCAGCAGCGCTGCCAGCGGCAGGTTTGACGTGCTGGCCGATAGCTCGGCCCATAGTTCCGGCTTGCTGCGGCGGATGCGGCTGTCGATGGCGACCGTTCCGGCCAAGGCCAGCACTGCAAGCGCGCTAAAGAAGATTTCCGCCGCCACATCGCCGCAAGCAATCGCATGCAGCGCCGCCCACAGGCCGATGCTCCACATCAAGGGATGGCGGGTGATCGCCAGCACTCCGGCGCGCGCCTGGACCGGCGGCGGGTGGATGGTGCTGTTGGCGGTGGGGCTGCCGTCGTGCAGGGCGCCGACTGCCAGGATCAACACCGGCAACATGGCGGCGAACAATAGGGCATGCAGTCCGGGGCCGGTGTCCCACAACTCGACGAAGGGGCTGAGGCGATAGGCCTGTACCAGCCATGCCAGCGCCGCTGTCGCGATCATGGCGAATAGACCGCGATAGCCCCGCTCGCCCAGCCAGCCAATCAGGGCCGGGCGCAGGCAACTATTGGAGATTGTCAGATGGCTGCCGACGAAAACCACGGCGGCCCCGGCAAGGTTGTAAAAATCGGTGGTGTCCATAGCAAAGCTATATACGCCACCGATCCCCGCATTACAACCTAGAGGACTTCTTCGAACGGTAAATCGTTTTGACGGCAGCACGCCTCCAGGGCGTTGCGCAACAGCACGGCGATGGTCATTGGGCCGACACCACCGGGAACCGGAGTGATCGCGCCGGCCACCTGCACCGCTTCGGCGAAATTGACGTCGCCGACCAGCTTGGTTTTGCCGGGCTCGGCGCCGGGGACGCGGTTGATGCCGACGTCGATGACGGTGGCGCCGGGCTTGATCCAATCGCCGCGCACCATTTCGGGCTGGCCGACGGCGGCGATCACGATGTCGGCGCGGCGGCATTCGCCCGGCAGGTCGTGGGTGCGCGAATGGGCGATGGTGACGGTGGCGGATTCGCGCAGCAGCAACTGCGCCATCGGCTTGCCGACGATGTTCGAGCGGCCCAGGACAATGGCGCTCTTACCCGACAGGCTGCCCAATTCACGCTTCAGCAGCATCACGCAGCCAAGCGGGGTGCAGGGCACCAAAGCCGGGCCGCCGGTGACCAGACGCCCGACATTGATCGGATGGAAGCCATCGACATCCTTGGCCGGGTCGATGGAATCGATGACCAGCTGCGAATCGATGTGCTTGGGCAGCGGCAACTGCACCAGGATGCCATGCACCGTGGGATCGAGATTGAGCCGTTCGACCACGCTCAGCAGCTCGGCTTCAGTGGTGTCGGGCGGCAGGAAATGCTCGAACGAGGTCATGCCGCATTCGACGGCGCGCTTGTTCTTGTTGCGCACATAAACTTGGCTGGCCGGATCGGCGCCGACCAACACCACGGCCAGACCGGGGGTGGGGCCGCCGGCGGCTTTCAGGGCGGCGACGCGGGCGGCGACGGCGGCGCGCAGGTCCGCGGCGACGGCGTTGCCGTCGATGATCTTAGCTTGGCTCATGCTTCCCTCGCGGTGCTGGCGGCGATGCGGCGGCGCAAGTCGTCGGAGTCGCCTTGAATGAATAGGGTCTTGCGGCGGTCGGTGGCGCCGCTGGTGATGGTGATGCTGCTTTTGGCGATCTTCCACGCCTTGGCCAACAGGGCGATCATCGCCGCGTTGGCCTTGCCGTCTTCGGGCACCGTGGTGACGGCGACCTTCAGCACCGACGAGCCATCGGCTTCGGCGACCACACTGTCGATCTTGTTGCGCGACGCCTTGGGCGTCAGGCGCACCGTCAAGCGGATGCCGCCGGGGACGACGGTCAGTGGCTCGGGCGGCTCAGGGGATGGCGTGGACAATGATCGGCAGATACATCTGGATGAGCCACAGGACGATCAGCAACACGATGGGCGACAAATCCAATCCGCCGGTGCTGGGCAGGTAGTGCCGGATGCGCCGCAACACCGGCTCGGTGAGCCGGTACAGCGTGTCGACGATGGTATAGACCGCCTGGTTGCGGGTGTTGATCACGTTGAACGCCACTAGCCAACTGGCGACGGCCGAGGCGATCACGATGAATTTGTAGAATCCGATAGCCCAATCGAGCACGACAAAGATCGGCATCAGAAGGTCATGCATCGCCGGTTCCCATGAATAACGTCTAGATGGCACGCACCCTAGCGGCTGGGGCGCGCCCGCGCAAGAGGGCCACCGGGTCGGGGTTCGGACGGCGGCTGCAAATTCCTTCGCGCCTTGGGCTTGACAGAGCCAAATCGTTTCAGCATTATCCCGTCCTCTTTGGGGCCGTAGCTCAGTTGGGAGAGCGC